>JBDTOH010000010.1:0-27560 GCA_039933355.1 Gemmatimonadota bacterium
CGTCAAGCGGGTGACCGGTAAGTCCTTGGCCGAGTTCTCGGTCGAGGAGCTGTTCAAGCCGTTAGGCATGACCCACACGACTTGGCGGGACGATTACCGCCGCGTCGTGCCCGGCCGGGCCACCGCCTATGCGCCTGTCCAGGGCGGCTGGGTCCAGGACATGCCTTTCACTATGGTCTACGGGAACGGCGGGTTGCTCAGCACCATGGGCGATCTGATGATCTGGAACGACGCGCTCTCGACCGGCAAGATTCCCGGCGGTAAGCCGGTGGTGGCGCTGCTCGAGGCGCAGGCCAAGCTGAACGACGGGACCCCGATCAGCTATGCGCTGGGGCTCACCCATGACGACTACCATGGCGTCCATGAGATCGGCCATGGGGGAGCGACCGCCGGGTATCGGACCTACGTGGCGCGGTGGCCGGAGCGGGGGTTGTCGGTGGCCGTCTTCTGCAACGCCGCCAGCGCTGATCCGGGCCGCTATGCTCGTCAGGTGGCCGACGTGGTGCTCGGGCTTCCCACGGAGACTCGCCCGCCCGTGCCCGCGGTGACGGTCGCGGCGGCGGATCTCGATCCGCTGGTGGGCAGCTACCGCGACTCGACCACGGATCAGATGATGATCTTCGCGGTCCGGGACGGAAAGCCGTCGATGTCGTTCGGCGGTCCGTGGGCCGAGCTGACGCCGTTAGGCGGAGGGCGGTTCTGGAGCCGGAATGCCGGCGACTTCCGGTTCGAGAAAGAGGGCTCGGGGTGGCGGCTTCTCCGAACGGCGGATGGTGTGAAGACCTTTACCCGCGCGGCGGCCTTTGATACCGCGGCGGTCCCCGGGGCGGACTATGCCGGTACCTATCGGAGCGATGAGCTCGACCTCAACTATGTGATCCGGTACCAGGACGGGCGCCTCGAGCTTCTCAACGCGTACCGCGCGCCGCTCAAGCTGGTGCCGTTCTATCGGGACGGGTTCCGGGCCGGTCCTATGACCGTCCGGTTCGTCAGGGACGGGTCCGATCGCGTCGCCGGCGCGCGAATGTTCGCGGGGCGGGCGTTGGACGTGCGGTTCGACCGAGTGCCGTAAGTCCCCGTCTCATCATCGGACTGCTCATGCCCAAGATCGCCGCCACCGACCTCGACGTGTTCCCGCTCTGCCTCGGCGGCAATGTCTTCGGGTGGACCGCCAACCAGTCGGACTCTTTCGCGATCCTCGATGCCTATGCGGCGGCCGGCGGCAACTTCATCGATACCGCCGATTCGTATTCAGCCTGGGTCCCCGGGAACTCTGGAGGCGAATCGGAAACCATTATCGGGCGGTGGATGAAGGCGCGAGGGAATCGGGGTCGGATGGTGATCGCGACCAAAGCGGGGCAGGCGCCCGGGGTTCTCGGTCTCGCCGCAACCACGATTCGCGCCGCGGCCGAAGCATCGCTCCGCAGGCTCGACACCGATCGCATCGATCTTTACTACGCTCACAAGGACGACCCGAGCACGCCGCTCGAAGAGACGCTCGGCGCGTTCGATGCGCTGGTGAGGGAGGGCAAGGTCCGCTACATCGCCGCGTCGAATTACACTGCGCCGCGCCTGGCCGAAGCGCTGTCGACGTCGAAGCGGCTCGGCCTTGCGCGATATGTGGCCGTGCAGCCGCACTACAATCTCGTCCATCGGACCGATTACGAAGGTGCGTTGTCGGACCTCTGCACCCGCGAGGGGCTCGCCTGCGTTCCGTACTACGGCCTCGCGCGGGGGTTCCTGACCGGTAAGTACCGCCCCGGGGTCGCGGTCGAGAGTCAGCGAAGCAAGGGCGCGGGAGCGTACCTCGACGATCGCGGCCTTCGGGTGCTCGAGGTTCTCGATGAGGCCGCGCTCGCGCATCGCACGACGGTCGCTGCGATCGCCCTGGCCTGGCTCCGCTCGCGTCCTAACGTCGCCGCGCCGATTGCGAGCGCGCGGACGCGGGAACAGTTGGCCGAGCTCCTGCCGATGGCGGCGGTCGAGCTGAGCGAGGCCGAGATCGACCGGCTCACGACGGTAGGGGGATGATGCGCTCTTACGGCTTCGCGGTCTTGCCATTGCTCATGAGCGGCGCGCTCGTACCCGCGGCGGCTCGTGCGCAGGAACAATCGCTCCTTCCCGCGCCCATCGTCGCTGCCCTCGCCGAGGAGCTTTCGGGCGAGGCGGCCAAACGGAATCTCGAGTTCCTGACCCGGCTCCATCGCATGCCTGCATCGCCCGCGTTCCACGAGGCCATCCTGTTCCTGGCGAGTCAGGCGAAGGCCGCCGGCCTGAACGACATCCACGTCGACTCCTTCCCGACCGACGGCAAGCGGTTCTATGGAACGCAGCGCTCTCGGCCCGCGTGGTACGCCGATTTCGGGGAGCTCTGGGAAATGGAGCGGAGGCCGAGCGGATGGGTGCCGGCGATCCGGCTCGCGAGCTGGGACGCGATGCCAATCACCGTCGCCGACATGGGCGAGAGTGGCGACGTGGAGACGGAGCTGGTGGATGTGGGAGACGGCACGGCGGAATCGGACTACGTGGGCAAGGATGTCCGCGGCAAGCTGATCCTCACCGGCGGGCAGCCCGGCGCCGTGGCCCCGTTAGGCCTCGCGCGCTTGGGCGCCGCCGGCATCGTCAGCTATGCGCAGAACCAGCATCAGGCCTGGTGGGGCGAGGACGAGAACTTGATCCGGTGGGGGCACTTCGACGCCTTCACTCCGTTCAACACGTTCGGCTTCATGGTCTCGCTCAAGCAGGCCCGGACCTTCCGGCATCGGCTCGGTCGCGGCGAGGTGATTCGTCTCAAGGCCTCGGTTCGAGCGGCTCGCCGGCCCGGCTTCTACGAGGTGCTCAGCGCCACAATTCCGGGCGGCGACCCAAAGCTCCGCGACGAGGAGATCGCGTTCAGCTGTCACCTCGACCACCAGCGACCGGGCGCGAACGACAATGCCAGCGGATGTGTCACGATCATGGAGATCGCGCGCGCGGTGTCGAAGCTGATCGCGGATGGAAGGCTCCCGCGACCGGCTCGCACCCTCCGGTTCATCTGGCCGCCCGAGATCGAAGGCACGTTCGCGCTGCTCACGTCGAGGCCCGAGCTCGCGAGGCGGTTCAAGGCTGTCGTTCACATGGACATGGTGGGCGGAGGACCCGTGACCAAATCGATCTTTCGGGTTCATCGCGGTCCCGCAAGCCGGCCGTCTTTCATCAATGACGTGGCCGAGGTCTGGGGTCAGCTCGCGAACGACGAATCCCTGGCGTTCGCGGGCACCGGAGCCGCTCGCTATCCTCTCGTCGCGCCGGAGGGCGGGAAGGAGCCGTTCCAGGCCAAGCTCGACGAGTTCTCCCTCGGAAGCGACCACGAGATCTACGCCGAAGGCTCGTTCGGGATCCCTGCGATCTATCTCGCCCAGTGGCCCGACCGCTACATCCACACCAACTTCGATGTTGCTGCCAACATCGATCCGACCGTCGTAAAGCGGGCCGCGTTCGTCGGCGGGGCTTCGGCGCTGGTGCTCGCGAACGCCGGCCCGAACGATGCCGAAGCCCTCTGGGGAGCGATCGCGGCGAAGAGTCTCCGCCGGACTGCACTGATGGCCGAGCGGCGCGCCGCCCTCGATCCCACCGAGGCGGCGGCGCTGACTCGGTTTCACTGGCAGGCCGAGCGGGCCATGCTTCCGTCGCTCGAGCGATTCTTCCCGGTGCCGGCCGCGCTCCGCTCCCGAGCGGACAGCTTCTATGCCGCGCTCGAGACCGCGACCGGTCGCCCGGTGGCGGCACCCCTTCCGAGCGGCGCGGGAGCGATCGTCTATCGACGGAATCCTGATCTCAAAGGTCCGATGTCGGGCTTTGCGTACGACTATCTGAGCGATCATTACGGCGCTGAGCGGTCGGCTGCTCTGCGGCTGCTCGGGTATTCGGGATTGCGCGGGTCGGGCGGGGACTACGCGTACGAGACGCTCAACTTCGTCGACGGTCGCCGCCCCCTGTCCGAGATCCGTGATGCCGTCTCCGCGGTGTACGGACCGATCCCGCTCGAGCTCGTGGCCGAGTACCTCGCCGCGCTCGAATCCATCGACGTCGTGAAACGTTAGGCGCGCCGCGGTGAGCCAATGAGCGACGAGCGGCGCTCCGGCTGGGGGACTGTCAGCGCGGGCCTGTTCGTTCTGGCGGCGTTGCTGGCACTCTACCTCGTTCCGCGCGCAACCGCCGGGCCTACGTCCGTTCTCACCGGCGTCGAGTTTCTCGTGTTCGGGATCGTGGTGGGGGCCTACGGGACCATGGTAGGCGCGGGCGGCGGGTTCCTGATCGTCCCAGCGCTGCTGCTCGTCTACCGCGTCAGCCCGGCGCAGGCGGCGGGCACTTCTCTCGCGGTCGTATTTCTGAACGCTTTGGCCGGAACCATCTCCTATGCCCGGCAGAAGCGGGTCGACTACCGGAGCGGCCTCACGTTTGCGGTCGCGACCCTACCGGGGGCGATCAGCGGAGCGTATCTCGCCCGGTTCTTCACGGGGCGCGGGTTCGATATCGTGTTCGGCGTGGTCATGCTCCTCCTGGCCGGGCTCCTCCTGTGGCGGCCGGCCGCGGAAGAGGAATACGCGGCGGCGCTGGTCGAAGAGGCGGA
Source organism: Gemmatimonadota bacterium (assembly GCA_039933355.1). GTDB lineage: Bacteria > Gemmatimonadota > Gemmatimonadetes > Gemmatimonadales > GWC2-71-9 > SHZU01. Next base: position 4,613 of record JBDTOH010000010.1, read on the forward strand.
GCCGTGGTGGCACATCGATCAACGGCTGACCGATCGGAGCGGTGAGATGTACCGCTACCGGTACAACTTGCTCGTCGGTGTGGCGGTCAGCTTCGTCGTCGGGTTCCTCTCCAGCATTTTCGGGATCGGCGGCGGGATCATTCACGTGCCCGTGCTGATCTACGTGCTCGGGTTCCCCGCGCACATCGCGACCGCGACCTCGCACTTCATCCTGGTGATCTCGGCGGGCGCCGGTGCGGTCAGCCACATCTGGCTTGGAAACGTCCTCTTTGGTCCCGCGATCTTCATGGGGCTCGGCGCCATCTTCGGAGCACCGGTCGGGGCTCGGCTGGCGCGCCGGCTTCATGGCTCGCGTATCGTTCGGTTTCTCTCGCTGGCGCTTTTCGTGGTCGGCCTCCGGCTCCTGCTCCGGTGAGCGGTCCAGGCCGCGTCAGGGTGTTGGCCGATAGGTCCCGAAATGCCATTCGTGGCCCTCGAGATCCTTCGCCGAGTATTCCCGCGCACCGTAGGACGTATCGGCCAGCTCCCGGACGATCTTTGCGCCTGATGCCTTCGCGCGCTGATAGTGCTCGTCCACGTTCGGGACGTACATGCAGACCGTCTGGCTGAGGGCCGGAAGGTCGAGCGGGCTCATCCACCCGAGCTCCGCCTTCGCCGAGCCGAGCATGATGACCTCGGGTCCGAAGCTCATCTCGGCGTGGACGATGCTGCCCTTGTCATCGGGCACTTCCATCATCTTCCGAAAGCCGAACGCGGTGGTGAGAAACTCGAGCGCGGCGACAGGATCGCGGTAGGCGAGACACGGATAGATCTTAGGCGCGGAGCTGGACATGGTGCCTCCTTCAAAAGCGGGCGTCGATTGGGTGGTGCGATCGGAAGGAAGATACGGTGAAGGGAGACGCGGGTCTTGGACGGATTTTACTTGGGGCGGAGGAGGGAGAGACGGGGACAGGGGAACCGGGGCCGGGGACTGGGAACGGATCTCTCGAGCTAAAAGGGTGAACGCGGCGGCCTGCCAGCGTTCGAGCACCCGGCCGCCTAACCGCGAAGGCAGTCCCCGGTCGCCCGTCCCCGATCTATCTATCCACCACTCCACCCCCAGCCGGCAGCCTTTCCCCGAGCAGCTCCGTCGGGGTCCGACCGGTGAACCCGCCTACGTCGCGGATCAAGTGCGCCTGATCGTAGTAGCCGCACTCCAGCGCCATCTCCGTCCACCGAGGTGCGCCTCGTTGCCCGATCCGGCGAAGCAGCCGCTCGAAGCGAACGATCCGCGCGATGGTCTTGGGCGGCAGGCCGAGCTGCTCGCGAAATTGTGCGATCAGATGCTTGTGGCTCCATCCGATCTCAGCGGCAAGTGAGCCGATCTCTATCCGGCCGCCGGTTGCTTCGAGTCGCTGCCAGGCCCAGAGCACCGGCTTGGACGGCGCGACTGCGCTCGCGAGCCGCTTCAAGAGGAACGCGTCGACCAGGTTGAAGCGCGCGCCCCATCCGGGCGCTTCGCACAGCCGCTCGATCAGGCGGCGGCCGTCGGCTCCCGCGACGTCATGGAGATCAACCACGCGATTCGCCAGCGCATCCATCGGGACACCAAAGAGCATGTACGCGCTCGCGGGGGCAAGATCCACCTGGAGCGCGCTCGAGTGAGTGGCGCCCTCCACCACCGCGAAGGTGTCGGAGAGGCCGCTCAGGAATGACCCCACGCTTTCAGGCGGGGCTTTCCCGGCGTTTCCCCAGCTCACTCGATAGGGCGGCCCGAGATTCAGAATAAGCGGGACAATGCGAGAGGGGTATTCACGACGGCCAATCACTCTCGACGTCTGCTCCGTCCATCCCAGGTACGGTCCCTGAACATGGCCCGCGAGCCTTGGATCCGCCTCCCGGCGGGTTACTTCCCACCAGCCGGCCTCCCAGTAGTGGCGATTCGGGATCAGCGGCAGCGCTACCGAGGTCATCGGTCTTTTCGCTCGGGCGCCACGGGTTTCTCAGCGAGGCGGGACGGCGTGATCGTGTTCACGAAGACGAGGCCGTCCCAGCTCTGAAACTCGTTGTACTCGGTCGACATGTTCTGAATCCGCTGCTTCACCGGGCGGTCGAGCCATGCTCGCACGGCGCCTGCCTTTGGGATGGTCCGAAAGTCCACAAAGAAGAGCGGTAACCCGACTTGGGCCAGCGCCCAGTCGATGCTCCCCGTCTCGGCCGGGGGCAGCTCGATTCGCGTTCCCGCTTCGGCCCACATCGCTCCCTGATTGAACGCAAAGCCGATGCTCCGATAGTCGCCGCCGATCATCGAATGCAGGAACATGCCGAGGGACGTGGAGTTGGCGGCAACCACGGCCGCGACCGACTTCGTGGTCTGGATGTGAGCGTTATGCGCCAGCACGATGACTCCGCGGCCCCGTCCCTCGCGCTCTCTGATCCAGCGAACGTTCTCGGCCATTGCGAGATCGCGCGCGTTCCAGACCGGGTTGACCCGGTTCCGCGCCTCGCAGTTCGTGACCATGGCGGACGAGTATCGGAGGCTCTGCCCGATTCGATGCGCCCAGTCGTAGTCTTCCTTCGAGGAGACGGCGAGATATGGGACCCGAAGCAGCTCGAGCCGGTCGGCGAGCTCGTTGACGTACGCGGCCACCGCGTTCCGCTCCTCGAGCGTCAGGGCGGAGAACGATTCGTTCGTCTGGGTAAAGCCGTCTTTCGCGAATTTCTCCAGCAGCGGGAGCAACCTCGCTCTCACAACCTTCGCATACTGGGGCTCGACCCGGTCGAGGTACGCCAGCACGTACTCTGCCGCGGGCACCCAGCTCCCATTCCCGCCCGCTACGTCCACCCCGTAGAAGTGGAGCTTCCGGAGATGTGCCGGGTCGCGGTTGTAGGCGCGCATCCAGTCGACCAGCTCGCGCATATCCCCAAAGCTCGCCATCGTCCAGGTGAAGCCGAGGTTCCACATCCCGGCCGTAGAGTCGGCGCCTAACACGTAGTCGTAGACGATCGTGGAGTCCGGCAGTCCCGACTCGATGGCCACGGCCGTGAAGCCAATCTTCTCGACCAGAAGCTCAACCATGCGGTGGCGGAGCCCGAGAAACTCGCGGACGCCGTGAATGCTCTCCCCGACGGCGCCGACTCGGGCGGTCCCGGCGACTGCCTGAACCGGTGCAAGATCGTGGAGCCCGTGTCCCGGCTCAGTTGTCTCGAGCCGGTGCGCGTTCTTCGTTGCCCAGGCGACAAAGGCGTCGGGATCGGGAGCTTGCGCGGCTGCCTCGGGCGCTGCAGCAACGAGGAGCCAGACAACGTGTCGGCCGATTCGCCTCATCGCGTCAAGAGCCCGGCGTCGAGGACGAACTGCGCGCCGGTCACGAATCGCGCCTTGTCGGAGGCCAGAAACAGCGCCGCATTCGCCACATCCTCGGGTTCGACCCACGGGACCGGGATGAGGTTCCCCGCGGAGCGCTCAGCTACCTCTTTCGGGGTCAGCCCTTCGAGCTCGGCCAGTCCGTCGTTCATCGGGCTGTTGACGCCCGTCGGATGAATGGAATTGACCCGAATCCCGTGGGCTGCGAGCTCGATCGCCCACGATTTGGTAAGGCCGGTGAGACCCCACTTCGAGGCTGCGTAGTGGCTGAGCCGCGCCATGCCCCTTAAGCCCGCAATGGACGAGTTGTTGAGGATCACACCGAAGCGCTGCTGGATCATCACGGGAATGACGCGCCGTGCCACCAGCCACGCGCCCTTCAAGTTGATGTCGAGCATCGAGTCCCACGCCTCCTCGGTCAGCTCGTGCGCGAGCCCGTAGGCGCAGATACCGGCGTTGTTGAACAGCACATCGATCCGGCCGAGCTTGGTGGCGGTCTCGGCGACGGCGGCGGTCACGGCCTGGTCGTCCCTAACGTCAGCCGCGAACGTGAGGGCCTCGCTTCCGAGTGCCCGCACCTCCCCGGCCAGGCTCGCCAAGTCGTCCCGGGATCCCAGCTGATAGCCCGGATAGGCGAGCGGCTTCGCGACGTCGAGCGCGCCGATCCGAGCGCCCTCGCGGGCGAACGCCAGAGCCGTGGCGCGTCCCTGACCGTGGGCCGCGCCGGTTACGAACAAGACCTTGCCGTCGAAGGTTCCCATCAGCCGGCCTTCCGCCGGAACGGCTCGAGGTATTGGTCGAGCGGCACGTCGAGCGCGTTGTTGAAGACATTCGTGGCCAGCATGATCGAGCCGAACGCGATCAATGTGACCATCTGCTCGTCGCTCCGGCCGCGGGCGACTTGCTCGTAGAGACGATCCGGAACCTCATACGGCGGGGTCGCGAGGTGGCGGCCGAGCTCGACGAGAGCCGCCTCGTCGTCGCTGAGGGTGAGGCCGTCGGGGTTCTCGCCCTGCTCGATCAGAATCCGCCGGAAGAAGGTGGAGCAGATGAGGCAGTCCGTCTCCGCAGAGATGGCGTGGGCGAACACCAAGGCTCCGCGGTCACCGATAAAGCCGGCCACCGCGTCGCGAAGCGGATACCACGACATCAGCGCATCGAAGGCAGGAAGCGAATGGAGCAGCGTTCGCTTCATGGTGGTGAGCCGGGCGTGGGAGCGTTCGTGGTCGGCGGCGGCGGCCTGGACCGCGGGCGGCGCCTTGGCGAGGTCCTGAGGTTCGATGCGTGGCATGGAGTCGAAGGTAGGGTGTCGCCGCCACGGGCACCAGCCGAAGGTGTGGGTGGCATGGAACCGCGGCCAGCTCCGCCCGGTGCCCCGACCGTAGTCTCCAGCGATGACGCCCACCAAGCCCGCGTGCGGCTCGCGCGCGTGAATGTGGCGGGATCCGGCGTCGCTGCACCCGCCTAACGCGCCGGAACAGGCGGCTGCCGGTAAGACGCTGACGGGGATTCGGCGGGTCGATCGGCGGAATCCCTTCGATCAGTGAACCCGTACCAAGCACGGGCCGAGGATCGTTGACCGACGAGGGCCCGCTGCGATCGCTCCGCGGTTCTCCAGGCCCTAAGCCATGCGCCCTCGCCCCCGGGCGAGAGAATCCCGCGCGGGCTAGATTGGTTGCACCAATCCCCACCCAATTCAAGGAGTCTGCCGTGGACCTGCGCGACTACTGCGCGCTCGATGCAACCGCGCTCGCCGATCTCATCCGTTCCCGTCAGGTTTCCGCCGCGCAGGTCGAGGCGGTCGCTCGGAGTGCGATCGAGGCGGTCAATCCGAGGCTCAACGCGATCGTGGGCTCGCTCTTCGACAAGCCGCTCGACGCCAACTCGTCCGGTCGGTTCGCAGGGGTCCCATTTGTCGTCAAGGACTTGGTCGCGCACGCGGCGGGCGTACCGTATGAGGTCGGGTCGCGGTTGGCACGGGGCCTCGTGATGCCGCACGATACCGCGCTCATGGCCAAGTTCCGCGGCGCCGGCCTCTCGATCCTCGGCCGCACCAATACGCCGGAATTCGGGATCAACGCCTCGACCGAGCCGGTCGCCAATGGCCCGACCAGGAATCCGTGGGACGTGACCCGCAGCTCCGGCGGTTCGAGCGGGGGCTCCGCCGCGCTGGTCGCTGCCGGGGCCGTGCCGTTCGCGCATGCAAACGATGGCGGCGGCTCGATCCGGGTTCCAGCGGCGAACTGCGGTCTCGTCGGCCTCAAGCCGACTCGCGGGCGGGTGGCAATCGGTCCGGACGCCGACAACCCGATCGGCGGCTGCGGCATCGAGTTCGCCGTGACCCGCACGGTCCGGGATGCGGCGGCTCTGCTGGATCAGGTGCAGGGCCCAGCTCCCGGCGAGCTGTTTTGGATCGGAGCCCCCGAGCGGCCCTATGTCCAAGAGTTAGGCGCCGATCCGGGCCGGCTCAGGATCGCGGTGAGCTCAGTGCCGCCGTCCGGCGTCCCGGTCGATTCCGAGAGCCTCGTAGCGCTCGAGCAGGTCGCGAAAGTTCTCGAGGGCATGGGGCACGAGATTCGCCCGGAAGCGCCGCCAGTGCCGTTCGCTGCCTTCGATCACGCCATCGTGGTGTATTTCACCACGTTCGGTGCGAAGGGCGTGACCGACCTCGCTGCGGCGCTCGGGCGGCCCATTTCCCTGGACACGGTCGAGGCCACGACCCTGGCCTGCCTCGAGCACGCCAAGAAGCTCACGGCGCTCGACGTGATGAACGCGGACGGGAATCGAAACCTGGTCAATCGAACCGTTGGAGCATGGTTCGAGACCGTCGATCTCCTGGTCACGCCGACGTGCGCCCGGCCGGCCTGGCCGTTAGGTCACCTGAATGCCAATGACCCGTCGATCGGCGCCCAGGGCTGGTTCGACAAGGTGTTCGCCGAAGTGCCCTTCACCGCGCTCTTCAACCTCACCGGACAGCCGGCCGTTTCCCTCCCATTGGCGCAGTCGAAGGGCGGGCTCCCGATTGGCATCCAACTAGTCGCCCGATATGGCCGCGAAGACGTCCTCTTCCGAGTCGCTCATCGGCTCGAGGAGGCGCTTCCGTGGAAGGACCGCAGACCGGCAATTTACGCCGCGTAGCAGGCGGACTACTCCTCCGACCAAACTCCAGAAACCCAGTTCCTGCAAAGCGATATGAGCGAGGCAGCGGCTTTCCCGCGCTGCCTCGTTCGCTGTGGGCCATCTTTTGCAGTTGGGTTCAACTCCTGGGTGTGAGGGGGACCATGCCGGCAGTGTTGGGGATTTCTGTTTGGACAGTCGGCCGGGGGGCAATTCGGTCGTTGTCGTTGCTTCTTTGCGCTGCCGCGCTGGTTTGCTCGCCCTTATGGGCGCAACAGACGGGTCGCATCGACGGGGTCGCCGTCATCGGTCGGCGGCTCACGACCCAGCACCAGCGGGTCCGCGTCTACGCCGAGCCCGGTGCGCAACCGGAGCTGGCGCCGCGCACCGAGGAGAATCCCCTCGCGAACGTCCTGATCTATCTGGAACCGGCACCGGGTCTCGCCGGCGCTACTCCATCGGCCTCGGCGCCGCGGCCAGAGATGAGGCAAGAAAGTGAGCAATTCGCACCCCATGTTCTCCCGATCCTCGCTGGTTCGACGGTGGACTTCCCCAATCGCGACCCGATCTACCATAACGTTTTCTCCCTGTCCCGGGCCAAGTCGTTTGATCTAGGCCGCTTCCCCCAGGGCGGGTCGAAGCAGATCGCATTTACAAAGCCCGGTGTGGTGCAGGTGTTCTGCCACATCCACGCCGACATGAGCGGTTACATCATCGTGCTCGAGAACGCCTTCTTCGCGGTTCCGAGTGCCGATGGACGCTTCGTCCTGGACCGCGTTCCTCCGGGCGATTACAAGCTGATCGCGTGGCATGAACGGATCCGGCCGCTGGTGCGATCGATTCATGTCTCGTCCGGGGCATCGACGCCGATTCGGATCATCATTCCGTTGCAGGACTCGCTGCCGGCGCGATGAAGGAACCTCCGTCGGTCGACCTGCCCGGAGTCCGCAAGTGGTTTGGGAACACGCCCCTCGCGGTCAAGCTTGCGGTGTCGAGCGCGGGGCTCGCCGTCATAGTTCTGAGCTTGACGTTCTTCGTGCTGCGCTCGAGCGCGGTCGGCGATGTGCGGCGCGTCTTCACGGCCGAGCTGGGCGTCAGCCAAGCCGGCTGGCGAGCCCTCCAGGACCAGAGACTGAGTCTTCTCCTCAACACCTCGAATGTCGTCTCCACGAGCCCAACCCTTCGGGCCGCGCTCGAGACCGAGCGTCAAGAGGCCAACGCCGGCTTCTCGGCCCGCGCCGAGCTCATCGCGACCGTGCGGCGCGAGGCTGAGCGGGTATTCGCGGATCTCGGTTACGACTTGCTGGTCGTGACGAACGAGCGGGGCAGGGTGCTCGCTGCGGTCGCGCCGCCGGGAGTCCCACTGCCCACGGGCTTGCTCGACAGCCTGCCGGTGGTCCGCCACGCCCTGGGGGCGCGGGTACCTGCGGCCGATTCGAGCTTCGGCATCATGCGCTTGGGTGGCAAGCCGTTCCAGGTAGGAGCCGCGGCGATCCTGCTCCAGGGTTTTCCGATCGGAGTTTTGCTGTTAGGCGAGCCGCTCGACAGCGTGGTCGGCCGGCTCGGCCCCGCGCTCGAGGCCGGCGTGGTGGTCACGGCCGGTGACGAGATTCTGGTCGCGCCGGCGTCTCTCAAAGCCGCGGGGATCGACGGCCGCCTTTTCCGGCCCGCCGCGACCGAGCCGTATGACGTCCTGGTCGGCCACGAGGAGTTCGTCGCCGCGTCGCTTCCACTCGGGTTGACGGAGGATCGCAGGCCGGCGGCCGCCCATCTGCTCCGGTCGCTCACCGGGTCGCTCCATCCCCTGGAGCGGACGCTCGAGCAGAGCTTTCTCCTCGCCGGCCTGCTCGCGGTCCTCGGCGTCGGCGGGGCGACTGCGATGCTCGCGCGGGCCGCGCTCGAGCCGCTATCCCGGTTTGCCGGTTTCCTCCGGCGCGGCGCCGAAGGCCATGGGGCGGAGGCGTATCGCGACTCGCGCGGGGCGGTCGAGATCCGCACGATGATCGGCGCGCACAACCGGCTGATCGACACCCTTGCGCGGGAGCGCGACGAGCTGGCCCACGCCAACGACTCGCTCCGCGGGGAGATCACCGAGCGGGAACGGGCCGAAGCCGCCCTCGGCCGGAGCCAGGAGCTGCTCCGTCAGGCCCAGAAGCTCGAGGCGTTAGGCCGGCTGGCCGGAGGTGTCGCGCACGACTTCAACAACCTCCTGATGGTGATCGCGGGATCCGCCGGCCTGATCGCCGAGGACCTGCCTCCCGGCAGCGTGGCGCTCGAAGAGATCGCCCAGATCACCGACGCGGCCGATCGGGCCGCGGCGCTCTGCCGGCAGCTGCTCGCGTTCGGGCGGCAGCAGGTGCTCGAGCCGCGGCTGGTCGATTTGAGCGAAGTGATCCGCACCGCCGATCCGCTCTTGCGACGCCTCGCCGGCGACCGGATCAAGCTCGAGCTGCGGCTCGCCGCCGATCTCCCGCCGGTCAAGGCCGACCCGAGCCAACTGATCCAAGTGGTGATGAATCTCGTGGTCAACGGTCGCGATGCGATGGGCGGCGCCGGCACCGTGTCGATCGAGACGGCTGTCGTCGAGCTCCAGAAAGCCCAGGCAGACCGGCCCGGCGGCATTCCCGGAGGACCAGCGGTCATGATCGCAGTCTCCGATACCGGCAGCGGAATGGATGCGGAGACTCAAGCGCGGATCTTCGAGCCGTTCTTCACGACCAAAGCGGTAGGGAAGGGCACCGGGCTCGGGCTTGCCACGGTGTACGGGATCGTAGCGCAGACCGGGGGCAGCATCACGGTCTACAGCACGGTCGGAAGGGGGACCACGTTCCGGATCTATCTGCCGCCGGCCTCCGTCGCGCTCCCGTCCGATCCGGCCGCTGGTCTGGCGGTGCTCCCGGCCGATGCCTGGTCGCAGAAAGCGAGTCCCCGTAGTGGGTGAGCCGATGATGCAAAACGTTAGGTGTGCGCTCCTCGCCGCGACGGTTGCGGCCCTGGCCGCGGGCATCGCGCGGCCGGCGGCGGCTCAGCGGGTCGGCCTCGAGGTTCTCGGCGACGTCGAGTTTTGGAAGACCGATGCGGGTTCGTTCCTCTTGAAGCGGAACGATGGCCGCGCCGTCGGGCTCGCGCGCATCACCAGTTGGCTCATCGTTCGTCCCTCGTCCAAGACCGAGATCTTCGTTCTCGGCGACCTCATGCGAGGGACCGGCACCGGCGATAGCCTGGACGGCTCGCTCGAGCAGGCGAGCATCAAATACACGGCGACTCGTTCGTTCGCGGTCGAGGCGGGGAAGCTGCTCATGCCCGTTGGCGCGTTCTCCGCTCGCCGGTTCTCGTATCTCAATCCCTTGATCGGCTCGCCGGACACCTACGGGACCACGTACCCCTTGGGTGCGGAGGTCTCAGGCGCGATAGGCACCTTCGACTACCGAGCCGCGATCGTGGACCTTCCCTCGGTGAACGAGCGCTATGTGCCCAGGCCCGGGCGAGCCCTGCGTCCCGCGGCCGCGGTCGGCGTGACGCTCGGCCCAGGCCTTCGGCTCGGAGCATCCGCGACGCGGGGCCCGTACCTGAGGTCCGACCTCGCGGCGGCGCTGCCGGCGGGCGCGGGCTGGGAATCGTACAAAGAGACAGTCGTGGGCTTGGAGGGACGCTATACCGGCGGCTACCTGGAGGCCCGGGCGGAGGTGATCTGGTCTTCCTACCAAGTCCCGACCTTCCCCGACGCGGTCGACGGGCTCGGAGCCTACGCCGAGCTCCGCCTAACGGCTTCGCCGCGAGTGTTCGTGGCGACCCGCCTCGAGCGCAATCGCTACGCCTTCGTGTCTCCGGCCGGCGGAACCGCCTGGCGCGGCTCGAGCCGGACCGTCTATAACGGCGAGCTCGGCGCGGGTTACCGGTTGACCCCGGACTTCCTGCTCAAGACCTCGATCAGGCTCGACCAGTGGCCCGGCCCGTCCCCGCCGACCTTCCCGCTCCCGGACGGCTACGCGTTCGCGGTCCAGCTCTCGTACCGGGCGGATCTGCTTGGGATGTTCGCGAAGAAGTACTGAGGACGGTAGGACGGTAAGACGGTAAGGCGGTAAGGCGGTAAGGCGGTAAGGCGGTAAGACGGTAAGGCGGTAAGCCGACAAGACCGCAGGTTGAAGAGACGGGGTCCGTCCCGGGCGCCAGGACGTCACGGCGGCGGTCCCAATGTCGAGCCCCGCGGACTGGTCCACTTACCGTCCTACCGTCTTACCGCCCTGCCGCCTTGCCGCCTTGCCGCCTTGCCGCCCTACCGTCCTTACTCCGCCGACAACACCGACGCCGGGGCGACTCGAGCGGCACGGCGGGCCGGCCACCAGGTCGCACCTAACGCAACTCCAAGCAGCACCACGGCGGTTGCTCCCCACATCAACGGGTCGGTCGGACTGACGCCGAAGAGCAGCGCTCCGAGCGCCCGGGTGAGCAGGAGAGCGCCAACCGCCCCGATTCCCACGCCCAGCACGGCGAGCGCCGTGCCTTGGCGCACCAGCGCTCGCGTGACCGCCGCCGGCGCGGCGCCGAGCGCGATGCGGAGCCCAATCTCCGCCTTCCGAGTGCTGACCGAATAGGCAACCACTCCGTAGAGACCGACCGCGCCCAGCGCGAGTGCGACACCGGCCGCGATCGCCAGCAGCAGCGCCGTGAAGGACGTCCGGGCCATCGAGCGGCGGACTCCTTCGCTCATCGGCCGGAGATCGTAGACCGGGATTCTGGGGTCGGCTGCCATCACTTCGCGGCGCACCGACGCCGCCACCGCCTCCGGAGCGACCGACGTGCGGACCGCCACACCTAACGCCCGGGGGACCGACGGCAGCGAGTCGCCGAACGCGGCGGAGTTGAGCGGGAGGTACACGACCTGTGAGACCGGGCGGTCGAGCGATTCGTCCCGGATGCTGCCGACGACACCGACCACCGTGAGCCACGGCGCCGTCGGAATCATCCGGATCCGCCGCCCCACCACCGTAAGGCCGCTCGGATCGTTCCACACCTTGGCCGCGTAAGCCGTGCTGACCATCACCTCGGTGGAGAGTTGCTCGGGCGGCACGTCGTGGAAGAGTCTGCCGGTGACGAGGGGAATCCCGAGCGAGCGGAAATACGCGGGCGAGACATTCACGAGCGGCCTCGCTGCGGTGGCTTCGTCCCGGGGCAGGTCGCTGCCTTCCGATTGGATCGTCATCGTGTTGCGACGCTCCCGCTGCAGCGGGAGGAAGCTCGCAATTCCCACCGTCTCCACTCCTGGAATGGCAGCCAGTCGCTCCGAAAGCCGCTGATAGAACGCCATCGTCGCCGGCAGGGTCGGGTACCCGACCTCCGGGAGCGCGATGCGGAAGGTGAGCGCTCGCTCGGCCTCGAACCCGAGGTCGACGGATCGCAGCGCGACGAACGTCCGGCCCATGAGGGCGCAGGCCGTGAGGAGTACGAACGCGAGCGCCACTTGGGTGACTACCAGCCCGCGCTGGACCCGGCGGCGGTCTCGACCCTGGGTGGTGCCTCGGGACGAGCCGCGGAGAACGCCGGCCAGATTGCGGGTCCCCACCTTCAAGATCGGCAGCGCGCTCGTCACCAGGGCCACCCCCGCGGTCAGGAGCACCGTTAGGCCGAGCACCTTGGCGTCGAGGCTCACGCCGGCGAGGCGTGGAATGGGCACGGTCGTGATCTGCCGCAGCAAATGGAGGCCGACTCCCGCGAGGCCGAGCCCGAGCACCGCGCCCAGGCTCGCCAGAATGACCCCTTCGGCGAGCAGCCGCTGAAGGACTTCAGTTCGTCCCGCGCCCAGCGCAGCATGGACCGCCAGCTCCCGCCGCCGGCCTTCGGCGCGAATCAGGCACAGGTTAGCGATGTTGGCGCACGCGGCCAGGAGGACGAAGCCGATCGTGCCGAAGATGACCCAGAGGACCGGCCCGATGTCGCCAACGATATCGTCTCTGAGCGGATGGACCGCGACCCGGAGGTCGACCCAGCCGAGCCACTGTTGCATCGAGACACCGGGGGCCGCCGAGGCAAAGAAGTCGACAAGCCGGGGCACCAAGGTCTGGAGGTCTCGGGCTCCGGCGTCAAGCGTCACGCCAGGCCGCAACCGGCCGATCGCGTTGTATTTGAAGCCGATGGGAGCGGGGTCGGACCGGCTGAACACGACCGGCAGCCAGAGCTGGGTCTCGTCTCGAGGGAAACGGACGCTCGCAGGCAACACCCCGATGATCTGATGCGCGACGTCGTCGATGCGAAGCTCACGCCCGAGCACGTCCGTCGAACCGCCGAACCGCCGGCGCCACATGCCATCGCTGATGAGCACGACCGCCGGATGGCCGGGTTGTTCGTCCGCCGCCGTGAACACCCGGCCCATCAGGGGTTTGACGCGAAGGACCGAGAAGAGGCTCGCGGTGGCGTTGTCCGCAGCCACCCGCTCCGCCGCGGCCCCGTCGGTCAGGTTGACCGCGGTCTCGACGTGGGCCGCGAGGTCGCTGAAGACGTGATTGAGTTGGTGGTAGACGGTATAGGTGGCGTGCGAGGCCGGAAACTCGCCACCTTTGGCCGCCGGAAAGGTGTGCCAAAGCCCGACCAGCCGATCGGGCTCTGGGTAAGGCAACGGCTCGAGGAGGACCGTGTTGACGACGCCGAAGATCGCGGTCGTCGCCCCGATTCCCAAGCCGAGGGTGAGGACGGCGGCCGCGGTGAAGGCCGGTTGCTTTCGGAGCCCGCGAAAGCCGTAGCGCAGGTGCTGAAGGAACATGCCGATCGCCTCGCTGGGGTGGGCGCGCCCACTCGCGCCGGTTTCGAAGCGACGAGCCATCGCGCGATCCGTTAGACCGCGCGATGGGTGAATCGGTTGCTAACTCACGGCGCGAAACCGGCGATCGGCGCCGGCCGGCTTCAGCGCGGCGACTTCAACCAGCGCTCGGCTGCGAGCTTCGCCTTGCGGGAGCCACCGTACCTGGCATCGGAAAAGAGGCGGCTGCGATACCGACGGCTCTTGCTCTCGGGATTGACCTTGCCGTAAGGAACCCGTGCCTGCCAACCCTTCGTATTCGACTGCGCCGAACGAACCCGGACGATCCAACCCAATCTGGCCCCCTATGAACGAAAGCTGACGAGTGGCGTGCGATTGGGGACTATACATGACCGCCCCAACCCCGCGCAAGGCAAACGGCCGACCAGGCCCGCAGCCGGGTTAGGACCCCGGTCAGCCCTCCTCAATAACCGGCCGGCACGTGACCGGAAAGTTGACCGAGTTGGCGACAAAGCACAGGTGATGGGCCCGCTCGTGAAGCGAGGTCGCCAGGTCCAGGTTTCCGCCCGCCTTGATCCGCACCCGCGGCCGGAGCAGCACCGCCGTGAACCGGCCGCCCCCCTCGTCAGTCTCGGTCATCGTTCCGGTCGCATCGTCATGGTACGACGTCACCACGATCCCCGCATCGGCGCACAGGTGCAGGTACCAGAGCATATGGCACGAGGACAACGAGCCGACCAGCATCTCCTCCGGGTTGTAGCGCGAGGGGTCCCCCCGGAAGCTGGCGTCGGCGGAGCCGAGGATGGGCGGCCGGTTGAACACCGAGATCTCATGGTCGCGCTTGTAGGCCCGATACCCCGAGGTGCCCGTGCCCAGGTCGCCGGTCCAATCGACCTGGATCAAGTACGTGTGCTCCTTGTGAGCTGAGGTCACTGATCGCCCGTTCTGGTTGAAGAGCCGTCCTTGGACCGGGTCGCTCGGTCTTCCGGACGGCAGCGAGGGAACCAGTCCACCCGGCTTGGACCGGGCGATGCCTCCCTCGCTCCGCGTCTCGGAATATCAGATCAGTGGATGCCAAGCGCGCGAGCCACGTTCAAACGGCCGTTCCCATAGAACGGCGACTTGTGCTTCCCGTCGATCTCGTCGGCGGTCTTCTCGAGCCGGCGTCTGATCGCGTCCGGCCTCCGCCCCAGGTTCTCCACCAGGAGCGCTGCGGCGCCGGCCACGTGGGGCGAGGCCATGCTGGTGCCTTGAACCCCGAGGATGAAGGTGCCGAGGCCGCAGATCGGGATCAGCAAGCTGGTGCCGGAGCATGCGGCGTAGACGAACGTGGAGCCGTTGCCGCCGGGCGCGGCGAGATTGATCGCCTTCTTCCCGAAGTTGCTGTAGCTCGCGAAGGCATCGATGTTCACCCACGGCCCGTTGATGCCCGCCTCACTGGTCGGACCGGTCGCGGAGACGCAGATCGTCGCCGGCGTGTCGCAATAGGACTCGTAGATTCCCACATCATGGTCGAGGTCGGTCGCGCTGTTGCCGGCCGAGACCACGATCGTAACGCCTTGCCGCCGCGCGAACTCGAACACCTTGTTGATCAGCTTGATGAGGCCTCGGTTCCCATGTTTCGGGATGCTCCCGCCGAGGCTCAGGTTCATCACGTCCGCGCCGTTTGCCGTGGCATACAGGACGCCCGAGAGGATCGAGCTGATGGGGCAGATATTGAGGTACGCGCACACCTTGACCGCCATGAGCTTCGCCTGCGAGGTGACCCCCGCAGCGGCAAGCGCATTGCTGCTCACGGTGGCGGCGACATGCGTCCCGTGGAAGAACAGATCCGTGAACGGCTGGCTGGTCGGGAAATATTTGGCGACGGTGTCCCGCTCGGTGAATGGGACCCCGTTCACGACGAAGGTGCCCAGCAAGTCGATCGAGCGGCCGAGATCGACCAAGCCGGCAAGGTCGGCGTGGAGGTAGTCGATCCCGGTATCGAGAATGGCCACGGTAACGGAAGACGACCCGCGCCTGCCCGCGGCCCAGGCCGCGTCGGCCCGGATCTGCCGCATGTTCCATTGACGCGCGAAGAAGAAGGCGCCCGCCGGATCGCTCGGACTGTTGGTGGCGCCCGTTACCTTCGTGCGCTCGAGGACCGTTGCCGAGGGGAGGTCGATGGAGAATACGTCGTCCTCGTCGACTGCGGAGACCCCGCTGGACCCGGCCAGTGATGCGGCCGCAGCCGCCGTGAGCCCGCTCACGGTCGCAAGCCCGCTGCCGCTCGATACCCATTCTACCTTACCGCCGAGCGCCCTGACCCGAGTCGCGAAGTTGGCGGGAGCAGCCCCTTGGAACGACACGATGTGCCGACCCGTACCGCTCGGCGCTTGCCTCGACAGGCTCAGATCGATCGGCGGTGCGGTTGGAACAGCGGGTGCGGAGGGCTCATCGACGCAGGCCGTAATGGCGAGGACGGCGAAGAGGCCAGCGACTTGGAGATGGCGGCGCATGTCCGGGTTTCCTCTGTTCGAAGGGTGTAACGGGAGAAACGGATCCGAAGCACTGCATGCTCGACGAGTTGAAGTCGAGGCCGGCGAACCGATGGAGAACGAACCAGACCTAACTGGTATTGGCGTGGAGGAGACGCGAGGAAGTTACGCCTTTGGCGGGATATCCGACAGTCGGGGGCCCGAGCGGCCCCGGTCTGCCGTAAGGGAGGGCCGAACGGTCACCTCCCGATTGTGCGACGCAGCGGTCTAGGGGCCGGGTTGGCGGGTTCAGGCCACGCGGAGCTTTGGATCGGTGCCGGCCCCGGTCAGCTCGGCGATGAACGACAGCGTGCGCTCCACGTCGGCGCTGATGCTCCCGAGCCCGAGCGAGACGCGGACCGCCCCGACCGGCCCCCCGAAGCACGCGGCGAACTTTGGGATCGTGAACTCCTCGCCGAGGGCCTCGAAGCACGGCGCCACGAGCGCGGGATGCATCCCGAAGGCTCGCTCCGCGCAGCCGGGATTGCAGAAGCATCCGCCTCGAACCGCCAGGCCTCGGTTGCGCGCCGCCTCCTCCACGGCCCAGTAGGGCAGCGAGCGGCCATCGGCTCCGTGGAGGGTCAGCGCGACGGTTGCTCCGCGATCGACCGTCGTTTGCGGCCCATGGACCGTCACTGCGGTCCTCCCGTCCCCGTGCCGGAGGGCCGTTAGGCCCTCCAGGAGCCTCGTGGAGAGGGTCACGAGGTATCGGCCCAAGCGCGGGCGATCGGCGGCGGTGACGACGGCGAGAGCCTCCGGCACAGCGCCGGCAGCAAGGAAGGGCGGGGTGCCGTCCTCGAACCGCTCGACTCCGCTCCGGAGCCGGTGGCGCCCCAGGCCCACCGACACCCAGTCCACGGTTCCACCCGCGAACCAGGGCCGTTCGAGGCTCGCGAGCGCGTCGTGCCGCACGACCAGCGCGCCGATCCCGGTCGGATAGCCCGCGATCTTGTAGATCGAGAGCGCCACGTAGTCGGGGTGGACCAGGGCGAGATCGAGCGACGCCGTCGGCAGAAAAGCGGCCGCATCGAGGAGCACCCGGTAGCCGGAGGACTGAGCGGCGGCGATCAGCGAGAGCGGGTGACGCACGCCCGAGAAGTTCGACTGGGCCGGGAACGCAACCAGGCCGCCCCCGCCGTCCGTCTCGCCCAGCGCCTCGAGCGCGCCGGCCATCCGAAGCTCGGCGTCGAGGGGAACAACCCGCACCGGAGCGCCGCGGCGACGGGCGAACTCCGCCATTCCGTTGACCGAATTGTGGTTGTCCAACCCGAGCACGAGGGGCTGGTTCGGCCCCCAGGGGTACGCCTCGCCGACCAAGCGGCACCCGCCCGATGCGTTAGGCGTGAGCACGACCGCGTACTCGAGCGGGTCGGCGTTGAGGAACGCGAGGATCGCTTCGCGGGCGGCCTCGAGATCGCGGGTGGCGTGCCGGGATGCGAGGTGTTCCGAGTGGGGGTTCCCGAGGATCGCACCTTCGAGCCGCCGGGAGTCGGTCCGGATCAGCGACACCGGATGCGGAGTCGCACCGGTGTAGTCGAGATACGTCAGGCCGGCCGTATCGAGGCGGCCAAGCTCCCGCTGGCGCCACCGCGAGAACCACGCCTCATCGCTCTCGTGGGTGACCGGCGGTCGCGCCGCTCCGGCGCTCAGCATGAGCGCCGCCGGCGGATCGGCTTCGGTGGGGACGGGGCCGGGTTATTGCCGGCGGGGGGCGGCGCGCTCACGTTAGGCTGGATCTCGAACCAGGGCGAAAGCTCTCGGGCTCGGCTGTAGCGCGCCAAGGCCGCGGAGTCGCCGCCTACCGGAAGGTGGGGCCGCATCACCTCGTCGTGCCAGGCGTCGAGGCCGTCGCGGAGGACGTAGACGTTCCGAAACCCGCGCGTCCGGAGCAGGACCCAGGCCTGCGCGGCGTAGGCGCCTCCGTCGCTGTAGAGGACGATCGTCTCGCCCTCGTGCACGTCGAGGTGAGGGACCGACTCGAGCGAAACCAGCTCGGCGCCCGGGATTCGATACTCGCGCGGTGCAACGGCGTCGCGAACATCGATGACCCGGAGCCCGCGGCGACCGTCGTGGATCCAGCCCGCGAGATCCACCGCGTCGACGTGATCGGCCTGGCGCGCAATGTCCGTGGCGATCGACGTGAGCACTTGCGGGCTGACCGGCGACGGGTTTCCGATTGCCGCGGCCAGGATTCCCAAGGTGGCGGCGAGCGTGGTCAGGACGGTTAGGCGGCGGTCGACCACCGGCGTCTCCTCCGCGCCGCGCTCCCGGCTGGTGCTGAGGCGGATGACCGCGATCGCCGCGAGCGTGATGACCGCCACGACCACACCGGTCGGCCATCCGAGGTCGGCCGGAAGGCGGGCGTCGCGCGGAGCCAGCTCCGCGGCGGCGCCGAGCCGAGGCCAGAGCTCCGCGGTGACGAGCGTCCCGAGGAACAATCCGCCGATCGTGAACAGACCGTCCCGGTGCCCCGAGCCGGCCGCGACGCACGCGGTGCCGGGGCAGAGCGAGGCGATCGCGAAGCCGGCCCCGAACAGCACCGCGCCGATCAATTGCGGCACGATATCCGTCTCGGGCGTTGCCACCCGGGAGAGATCTAGCCACCCCAGACGCGAGGCCCAGAACAACCCGAGCATCGCGGTCACGATTGCGGAGAACATCACTTTGACGACGGTGAAGTCGCGCCCGGCAAGCTGAGCCGCGATGGTTCGCGCCGAGCCGAGGCCGGCCCGCTCGAGCGCCGCACCGAACGCAATGCCGATCGGCACCGCCAGCAGGGCGGGCGCAGCGGAGAGGAATGGGGCGGTCACGCGGGGCTCCCCGCAGGCGCTTGCGTTAGGCGACGACGGAGCCACGCGACCACGAAGCCGGTGCCGAACGCCACCGGAATGAAGAGCCAGGCGCCGGTTGCGAGCAGCGCTCCTCCCGTGAGGCCGAGCCCGCTGGTGCAGCCGCGCGCGAGCCGCGCGCCCGCTCCCATGAGCCCGCCACCCACGAGCGCCGCGGCGAGCCGGCCGCGCCGGGTTTCCGAGCCGATCCGTTCGACTCCGCGGCGGGCCCGCCCTGCCAGGCGAGCCGACAGCCAGGCGCCCGCCACCACACCCACCAGCTCGAGCACGAGCCAGTCGCCGAGCAAGCCGCCGGGACCTCCGGGGATCCATCGGGCCACGTAGGGATGTGCCCTCGCATGATCGGGCGCCACCGCGTGTACGGCCGCCGCCGCGCTGGAGGCGAAGGCACCCGAGGCCCCGAGACCTTGACCCGCGATCATGATGGTAGCAAAGAGGACGAGACCCAGCCCGACTCCGGCCGCGATCGGGTGGCTGTAACCCCGTTGCCGGGCGGTGCTCCCGGGTGAATCGAGCCGGGGCTGTACGGGCGTTGTCATGGCGAGGCCTTCCAGTGAGTCGGACGTCTCGTTGGGCCTGAGGCCGTGAGACGCATGACCAAGATATGGCAGGGGAGGACGGGACCGCCCGAGCGATGCAGGGGACCGGCGGTGAGGTGCAGGCAAGGGGGGGTCGATCGCGGCGAACAAAGCGGGGCCGGAGCTCACAACCAAAGCCCAGGTCTCATGGGTCGGGTCCGCGCCGAGTGAACCGGCGCCAGGGAGTGCCTCTCCGGCATGAGGCGGCCTTTGGCAACGCCCCGCGTGAGATGCCAGGATGCAGCGATCGCGAGAGCGCTATGAACTCTCCGTTAGGCAGCGCGAGGCGGCCCTGGTCGCCGGTGCGTGAGATGGCCTGGTCGTTGGCCCCGGCCGTTGTGCTGTCCGGCTGCGCCACCGGACCGGTCGAGCCGGCCCGTCGCGATGGGGCAACGTACTGGCCCGGCGCCGAGTGGCGGCGCGCCTCGCGGGGCCGGTAGGTCGAACTGCTCGGTGCCGGCGGTCACCGCGATTACCACGTCGTACTTCGGAATCACGACGATCCACTGTCCCATCGCGCTCGCGGCGGTGTAGATCGTGCCGGTCGGGCCGGTGCCGTCGAGCCGCAGGAGCCACCAGAGGTAGCCGTAGTCCACGGGATACCGGTCCGGTTCCTCTACCAGGACCTCATTCCGGCGCTCCATCCTCGGTGAACGCTCCTTCCTGTTGACAGTCTGAAGAACCAACCGTACGATTCCTTCAGATGAACTGAAGGAGCATGCATGTCCGACGACCGGTCCGATCTCCTCCAAGGCACCCTCGAAATGCTGGTGCTCAAGACGCTCGCCCTCGAGCCCATGCACGGCTGGGGCATGAGCCAACGAATCCGCCAGCTGTCGAACGACGTGTTCGTCGTCACCCAGGGATCGCTCTATCCGGCGCTGGTCCGGATGAAACGGCGGGGCTGGGTCAAGTCCGCCTGGCGAACGACGGCCAACAATCGGCGGGCCCGCTACTACGAGCTCACCGCCGCGGGCCGCCGCCGGCTCGAAGTGGAGCGGGTCGCGTGGGAGCGGACCTCCTCGGCGGTCAACTGGGTCATGCAGGCTCCGCTCGCGACGGGCGAGACATGAGCGGATTCTCCGATTTCATCGAGCGGCTTCGCTTGCTCCTGTTCCGCCGGCGGGAAGAGCGCGAGCTCGCCGAAGAGCTCCACTTTCACGTCGACATGGAAGCGGATCAGAACCGCCGGCTCGGGCTCGACGAGACCGAGGCGCGCCGCCGCGGGCGGATCGCGTTAGGTGGTGTGGAGCAGGTCAAGGAAGAGGTCCGCGACGCCCGAGGCACTCGTTTGCTCGAGGAAACCGTGGGGGACGTCGCGCACACCATCCGGGGGCTGGTTCGGAGCCCGGGCTTTTCCATCGTTGTCGTCCTGACGCTCGCGATCGGCATCGGCGGCACGACGGCGGTGTTCAGCGCGGTCGACGCCGTGCTGCTTCAGCCGCTTCCCTACCAGCAGCCCGGACAACTCGTCCGGCTCTACCAGTACTATGCCGGAAAGACGGACGACGTCGGGTTCGTCACGCCGGTCCACTATCTCGCGTATCGCGGCCGGATGGCGTCCTTCGAGAGCACCGCCGCGATGTTCACCTATCATCAGAGCGGAGCGGACATCGGCGGGAGCGAACGTCCCGAGCGGATTCAGCTCCTTCCCGTGAGCCCCGAGTACTTCGGTGTCGTACGGGTGCAACCGCGTCTGGGCCGGGGCTTTCAGGCACAGGAGGAGAACGGTGCCCGTGTGGTGGTTCTGAGCGACGAGCTGTGGCAGCGCGAATTCCAGGGCGACCGCTCGGCTGTTGGTCGGAACCTCACGATGAGCGGCGTGCCCTACACGGTCGTCGGTGTGATGCCGCCTGGTTTCACCGATCCGATCGCGGGCCGGATCGACGCGTGGGTGCCGGAGGACTTGAGCGAAGGCCGCGACCCGAGCAACTCCGGCAACCACTATCTCACCGTCATTGCCAGGCTGAGGCCGCTCACGCCCGTGGCGCGCGCGCAGGCGGAGCTCGACGCGCTCGGAGTGGCCCTCGCTCGGGACTACCCGAACAACAATGAGATCCGGGCCCGCCTCGCGCCGCTCAAAGAGGACATCGTCGGCCCGGCGAGCCGGTCGCTCGAGATCATGCTCGGCGCGGTCGCTCTCGTGCTGCTCCTCGTGTGCGTCAACATCGCCAACCTGCTCCTGGTGCGGGGCTCGGAGCGCGCTCGTGAGTTTGCGCTCCGATCGGCCCTGGGCGCTCCGCGCACCCGGCTGGTACGCCAGCTCCTGATCGAGAGCGTCATTCTCGCGCTTGCGGGCGCGGGCGCCGGTCTCGTCCTCGCCCGGGGGATCATGTCGGCGATCGTGGCGCTGGGCTCGGGGTCGATCCCGCGCCTTACGACCTTGTCGCTCGAGCCGCGCCTCCTCGCCTTCTCCGTGGCCGTTGCTTCACTATCAGCCCTGGTCTTTGGCTTGGCTCCTGCGCTGCGTTCGACCCGGACCGAGCCGGGCGATGTGCTGCGGGACCAGAGCCGGTCCGCGACGGGTAGCGGCTCGCAAAGCCGGCTTCGTTCGGGGCTCGTCGTGTCGCAGGTCGCGCTCGCGTTCGTGCTGCTCGCGGGTGCTGGAGTCCTGATCGCCAGTTTCGAGCGGCTCCGCCGGATGGACCTCGGCGTCGAGACGGACGGCGTGCTCACCTTCGAGCTTCAGCTTCCCGCGGCGCGCTACGACTCGATCATGAGGGCCCGCTTCTACCAGGAGCTCGCGGTCCAGGTCGAGCGAATCCCCGGCGTGCGCGCGGCCGGAGGGATCTCGAAGCTCCCGGCGACCGGCACCTATAACGTGTGGAGCGCCGAGGCGATGACCGGGCCGCTGGCGGGCGCGAAGGGCGCGCGTGTGGTCGCCGAGCAGCGGGTTGTCTCGGGTGACTACTTCCGAACGTTAGGGATTCCGTTGCTCGGCGGCCGGGCGTTCGACGCTCGAGATGTCGCGGGCGCCCAACCTCGCGTCATCATCAGCAAGCGCCTGGCCGAGCTGATCTTTCCCGACGTCGATCCGATCGGGCAGCGGGTACGCGCCGGCAATCGGGTCAGCGAGGTCGTCGGTGTCGTGCCCGATGTCGCGCTCGATGTCGAGGGCCGGCGGGCACTGCCGTATGTCTATCATCCGCATGCCCAGTTCGCCGGCGACCGCAACTGGGAGCTGTCGCAAGTGGTCTCGGCAACCGTCCCGTTCGAGCAGCTCGAGCCGGTGGTCCGGCGGACTCTCGCGGTGCTCGATCCCGAGCTCGTGATGTACCGCCCGACGACGCTCGCCGAGACGATCGGCCGGGGGACCGCGGGCCGCCTGTTCACGGTCAGAATCCTCACCAGCTTCGCGCTGGTCGCGCTCGCGCTCGCGGCGCTCGGACTGTTCGGCGTTCTCTCCTACGCGGTACGGCTCAGGGCACGGGAGTTCGGCATTCGGATGGCTCTCGGCGCCGACCGGCGCGCGATCCGCGGGATGGTGCTCCGCCAGGGGCTCACGGTCACCGCCGTCGGCGTCGGGATCGGGCTGTTAGGCGCGGCCGCACTTTCGAAGCTGATGGCGGCGGTGGTATTTCAGGTGAGCCCGCTCGACCCGCTGGTGCTGGCCGGCGCGGTGGTGTTCATGGGCTCGGTCGCGGTCATCGCGGCCTATCTCCCCGCCTATCGAGCCACGGCGGTCGATCCGCGAGTGGTGCTCCAGGGGGAATAAGACGGCAAGACGGAAGGGCGGTAGGACGGTAGGACGGTAGGACGGTAGGACGGTAAGACGGTAAGACGGTAGG
>JBDTOH010000011.1:0-27452 GCA_039933355.1 Gemmatimonadota bacterium
CGACGAACGTGCAGTGGCCGACGTTATGCATGAGGCCGCTGAAGCCGTTGGCCGTGCGAGCGGCGGCGATGGCGTCCAAGGCCCGCCGATCCGGAATGCCGCCAAGCGCCGGCGCATCCCATTGGCCGCCGAGGATCCATTCGTCGGGGCGGGCGCGAGAGGCACAGGCCTTCACCAGGCGCTGGGTGGCCGCGAGATCCGACCCCTGTGGGACTTTGCAGCGGCGCGCCGTGATACCCCCGTCCAGCGGATGGACGTGCGTGTCGTGAAGTCCTGGGAGCACGGTGCCTCCTCGGAGGTCGACGATCGCGGTCTTGGGTCCTTGAGATAGACGCACCGAAGCTGCGTCGCCCACGGCCACGATCACCCCTTGGCGGACCGCGAGCGCCTCCGCCCAACCGGCAGGCGTCCTAACCCGGCCTCCCGTGAGAATGAGGTCGGCGGCCGCGTGGACCGCCTGGGCATGGGCCGGGACGGCGGCCGAGCACAGCATCGCGGCCGTAAGGGCGAGGCCGGCGGCGGGCGTACCTGATCGCATGGGACCTGGCTCCTTGGTTAGGCGGAGGGACCGTACAGTCGGCCGACGTTGGGTGGCACGCTACCATGCGGGCGAGCGGTCCCGCTCAGCTGCGCCCCTCGGGGCGTGCAGCTTGGCTTGAGCTCGGAAACGCAAACCTGCACGGATATGACTAGTGTAGCCGGTTGCAGCGACCTAGTCGAGCCGGGAGAGGCCGGCGAACCTCTCGGCGCGACCGAGCCGCCGCAGGATCCGCCTCACTCGTTAGCCGGTGAATGTGCGAGCTTGCCCTTCACATATTCGCCGGGCCTTGGGCGCGGTTTCGATCGGCGCGATACCTCGCAGCGAGGTCGATTAGATTTGTGGATGCCATTCCGTATCCTCGTGACTGACGACATCGACCGCGAAGGCGTCGAGCTTCTCCGCGCCGTCCCCGACTTCATCGTAGACGAAGTCCCCACGCTCCCCGCCGACCAGCTCCTCGCCCGGATCGGCGACTATGACGCCATCATCGGCCGGAGCGCCACCAAGGTTTCCGAGCCGCTCCTCAAAGCCGCCACTCGCCTCAAAGTGGTTGGCCGGGCCGGCGTCGGGGTGGATAACGTCGCGATCGACGCGGCCACGCGGCTGGGCATCGCGGTCATCAACGCGCCCACCGGCAACACCGTGGCCGTCGCCGAGCTCTGGTTCGGCGTCATGCTGTCGCTCCTCAGGCACCTAACCCGTGCCAACGTCTCGATGCACGGGGGCGTCTGGGACCGGTCCGATCTCCTCGGCACCGAGCTCAAGGGCCGCACGCTTGGCATCGTCGGGCTCGGCCGGATCGGCGGCGAGATCGCCGGCCGGGCCTGCGCGTTCGGGATGAAAGTTCTCGCCTTCGATCCCTATATCGCCGAGGAGCGCTTCATCGCGCTCGGCGTTGGCCGCGCGCTCACCCTGACTGCGCTCTGCGAGGCGGTGGACATCGTGACCGTCCACACACCGCTCACCGGCGAGACCAAGCGGATGATCGGCGCCGCCGAGATCGCTCGGCTCCGGCCGGGCTCGATTGTCGCCAACCTGGCCCGCGGGGGCATTGTGGACGACGACGCGCTCCGTGCAGCGCTCGAGCGCGGGCATCTCGCGGGCGCGGCACTCGACGTGTACGTGTCGGAGCCGGTAAAGGGCGACCACCCGTGGCGCGGGATCGACCGCGTTATCCTCACGCCCCACATCGGCGCCTCCACCGCCGAAGCCCAACGCAACGTGGCGGTTGATGCGTGCGAGGCCGTCCGCGATGCGCTCCTCCGCGGCGATCTCTCCCGATCCCTCAATGTCACCATGCCCGCGGGCGATTGGTCGCTGCTCCAACCGGTGGTGGACTTGGCTCAGCGGGCCGCCGAAGTGGCCCGGACACTTCTCGCCGACCGGGGCGCCCGGGCGATTCAGTCGATCACCTTGAAGCGTGGCACCGACCTCGCCGCCGCAGGCACCACGCTCCTCTCGGCCGCCGCGCTCGGCGCTCTCGAAGGCGTTATCGACGAGTCGCGCCTCAACCTGATCAACGCCCGCGCCCTGGCAACCTCCCGAGGGATCACGTTAGGAATCGCGGAAGAGACCGGCGCACCGCACCCCCGTGCGATCGAGGTCCGCGTGGTCGCCGACGGGCAGGAGATGCGGATCGGCGGGGTCGCGCCGCTCGACGCACCGCCGCGACTTTCCAGGGTTGGGCCGTTCCATGTCGATGTCGCCCCGCGCGAGACGCTGATTGTCCTCACCAATCGCGACGTGCCAGGCGTCATCGGCCATGTCGGCACCGCGTTAGGTGACGCCGGGGTCAACATCGCCGAGTATCACCAGGCCCGGCTGGCGGAAGGCGGGGAAGCGCTGGCCGTGATCTCGGTGGACGGCCCCGGCGGTCCGGAGCTGCGGGAGACGCTCCTCAGGATTCCCGAGGTGCAGTCCGCGTCGGTGATCCACTTCCACAAAGACGCATGATCGGCCTCGTCACCGACCGCGACGTCCGGGAGAGCTTCTCGGCCGACGCCTCCGGTCTCATCCGTGTTCCCGACGCCGTGGCCCGCCCGACGAGCGCCGCCGAAGTGACGGAGACGCTGCGACAGGCCTCCGCCGAGGGCACGCCCGTCACGGCGGCCGGGGGACAGACCAGTACGACCGCCGCCAGCATCACCGACCGGGGCATCCTCCTCTCCACCCGATTGCTCGACCGGGTCCTCGACATCGATCTGGTAGCCCGCACTGCCCGGGTCGAGTCGGGCGTCCTGATCGGCGATCTGCAGCGCGCCCTCGCACCGCACGGCCTCTTCTTCGCCCCCGATCCGACCAGCGATCAGGAATGCACCGTGGGCGGCGCCATCGCCTGCAACGCATCGGGACCCCGGACCCTCCGGTATGGCGCCACCCGGCTTCACATCCGCGCGCTCACGGTGGCGCTCGTGGACGGACGGGTGATTGAGATCCGGCGGACCGCGATGGAGAAGAACACCGTTGGATACCCGCCGCTCCAGGATCTGGTGGACTGGTTCGTCGGGAGCGAAGGCACGTTAGGTGTGGTGCTGGCCGCCGAGCTCGCCCTGATGCAGAAGTCCGCGGTCGAGATCGGCCTCGCGATTCCGTTCGCCGATGAAGAGCGGGCATTGGCGTTCGTCGTTGCCGCGCGCGAATCGGCCGCGGTCGCTCCCCGTTGCCTCGAATTCCTCGACCGCTCGGCCGCGGGGATCGCGCGGGACGACGGCGGCTCCGGCGTGTGGCCGGCCGATGTCGGAGCGGTCGTCTACGTCGAGGAGGCCCGGGACGATGATCCGCCGCTCGATGCCTGGCTCGCGCTCGCCGAGGAGTTCGGCGCTGCCACCGACGACGTCAACGTATTCGACGGCGACGGCGCCCTCGCGGTGGCGCGGCGGCTCCGCCATGCAGTCCCGGCGGCGATGCACGAGCGCGCGACGAAGTATCGGAGCGCGGGTGGCCGCCGGATCTCCACGGATTGGGCGGTGCCGTATCGGACGCTCGCTCGAACCGTCGCCGAGGTGCGTTCGCGCGCTGCGGAAGCGGAGCTGATCCCGCCGGTCGTGTTCGGGCACGCGGGAAACGGCCATCCGCACTGCAACTACATCGGCCGCGATGCCGCAGAGGTCGGGAAGATCGAAGCGGTGGTGGAACGCACGCTGCGGGACGTGGTGGCGCAGGGCGGCACGGTCGCGGCCGAGCACGGGATCGGGAAGGTGAAGGCGAAGTGGCTCCCGCTCCAGTTCGATGCGACCCAGCAGCGGTTGCTTCGGGCAGTGAAGCGGGAGCTCGATCCGTTAGGCTTGCTTGCTCCCGGCAACATCATCTAGTTGGGATCGGCCCCGCGCAGGTCTGCACGGCGCGACCTCCGAGCGGTTCCAGAGTGATGAGCAGCGGTTCATCCCTCAGCTTCTTATCCCCTTCTGACAATCCCGCTGGCGCCGCTCCCTAGCTTCGTAGTGCCGGCCGATCACGGCAACGGCGACCGAAGCGAGAGGACGGGGTGCGGTTATCACAACCAACTTGGCTGTTCGCGCGCCAGCCTGCGACGTGCCGGCGATCGGCACGGCGGAGCGCTCGGCCCCGCTCCTCGCCGATAGCGCCCGCCTGCTCCGGCGAGCCTACTGGTGCCTTCGAGTCGGGGCGAGCGCTTGCTTCATCGGACACGGCGCCTTTGGAGTAATCACCAAGGCCGCGTGGGTGCCCTACTTCGCCTTTGCGGGATTGCCTGCGGAGTGGGCCTACAAGCTCATGCCCGTCGTGGGCACGGTCGATATCCTCGTCGGTATCTCGGTGCTGCTTTCCCCGCGCCCGATCGTGCTCCTGTATATGACGATCTGGGCGCTATGGACCGCGCTGCTCCGGCCGCTCGTCGGCGAATCGCCCTTCGAAGCGATGGAACGCGCCGGAAACTCCGGCGTTCCGCTCGCGCTGATCTTCCTGCTTGGCCGGCCACGGACCCTTAGGAATTGGTTCCGGACCTCCCTGGTGGACCCCGACCGCGAAGATCGGGCGGGCCTGGTGCGTGTGCTAACCTGGACGGCTTGCCTTCTCCTCTTTGGGCACGGCGCGCTTGCCGCGATCACCGGGAAGGCAGTCTTCGCGGCCCACTATGCCACGCTCGGTCTTCCGCCGACGCTCGCGCCCCTCATCGGGTGGGCAGAGATGGTCGTGGCGCTGCTCGTGGTGATCCGGCCTGGACCGGGCATTCTCATCGGCGTCGTCGTGTGGAAGATGGCGACCGAGGCGCTCTATCCGCTGTCCGGAGCCCCGATCTGGGAGTTTGTCGAGCGGGCCGGCAGCTACGCAGCACCGCTTGCGCTCGCCCTGCTGTTGATTCGCGCCAACCGCGCGCGTGCTACCCTTGGAAGGAGCATCAAATGATTCTCGCACCTGCCGTGCTCGCATTGGCTTTGGCCGTGATCGGATCGGACAGCCTGCTGTCCGCGGACGCAATGTTGGTGGAGCTTCGGAAAGGCGGATACACCATTCTCTGGCGACACACCGCCACCGACCAGAGCAACCGCGACGCACCGGGATACCCTAACACCGAGCGGTACCAGCAGCGCAACCTGAGCGATCAGGGAGTTACCGACGCGAAGACCGTCGGCCTGGTGTTCAAGAACGCGGGCGTCCCGATCGGCGAGGTGCTCGCGAGCCCGATGTTCCGCACCCGCGAGACGGCCCAGTACGCGTTCGGACGCGTCACCGTCGCTCCGGAGCTGATTGCGCTCATGCCAACGCCGGAGCAGCGCCGATTGCTCACCACCCAACCCCCGGCCGGCACGAATCGCGTGCTCGTGACCCATCATTTTGTCCTCGAGCGCAACGCGCCCGGCATCAAGCCAGGTGACCTGACGGAGGGCGAGGCCGTGGTCGTCCGCGCGGTGGGAGACCAGCTCGAGACGATCGGAGTCTTCAAGATGGCGGACTGGCGCCGCCTCGTCGGCCAAGCCGGCGGAGCGGGCGCTTCCACAGGTGCCGCTGGTCACGGCGCGTATCAGGAGAGCGCGACTCCTGCGCCGATCACCCACGTCCCCCTGGTGATGCCTCCCCTCCTCGCGTCGAAGCCGAACGCTGTCGTCGCGGAATACCTCGAGGCCTTCAATACCGGCGAGGCGTCGGTCATGCGCCGCTTCTTCGAACGCTCCACCATACCGAGTCCGGACCGAACCCTCGATCAGCGCCTCGAGATCTACAGCCGATTGCTCCGGGAGCTCGGCACCCTCGCGATCGTGTCGGCGGAGGCGACCGCCACGGACCAGATCACCATCGTAACGCAGGGAAGCCTCGGGAAGCCTGCGACCTTCACCATAAGGCTCGAGTCGAGCTCGCCGAATCGGATCGTCTCGATCAGTGTGCAGGTGGGAGGACCCTAACCCGACCGATGCGGCCGCCTGCGCGTTCAGGCGGCCGCCGCCCGTGTCACACCCCCATTCTATCATGATCTCCGATCGGATCGTCGATACGCTTCGACCGGAGACCACGTGCACAATCATGAGCTTCACGACGACCCTCGCTCGGGCGAGAAGAGTCGCCACTGGATTGCGAGGATCATTCCCCGATCCGTGGTTCGGACGACCTTCTCGTGGCACCACCCCAACCCGCTGGCTCGCTTTGCGAACCGCCTGACCTGGATCGCCGCGGCCGTTCTCGTCGCGAACCTCATCGTTGTGTCCTGCGTTCCGGAATAGCGCCGTCCGGAACGCGCGGGCGCGGTCTCGGCGGATTCCCCGCCGCAAGCAGTCCTGACTCGGCCTAGTTTGCCGCCGCTTCCCGCGTGAACGGCGGCACCTTGTCACACCCCTCGACTAGCTTTAGGAACAGTCCTGAACCCCTCGGAAGAATGACGCCGCCCATTCGACGCTGGATCGACCTCCTCGCCGCCCTTCTCGAGCGCCGGTATCCGGCCTCCCAGGAGGAGCTCGCCCGGAAGGTCACCGGCTACGCCGGCGCGAAGAATCCCGATGCGGTCCGCCGGATGTTCGAGCGCGACAAGAAAGCGCTCCGGAGCTTTGGGATTCCGATCGAGACCCGCGACCTCGACGACGACACGAAGGGCTATCAGCTCCGGACCGACCAGTTCTACATGCCGTACCTCCAGCTGCTCAAGGATGGCCGGAAGACTCCGGCGCACCGGACCGACCGCTATGGCTACCGGAGCCTCCCGAGCCTGACCTTCGAGCCGGATGAGCTCGCCGCCGTCGTTCTGGCCGCCCGCCGGGTCGAGTCCCTCGGCATCGAGACGCTGACCGAGGACGCCCGTTCAGCGGTCCGCAAGCTCGGCCACGACTTAGGTCCTGATTCGTTGGCGGAGGAAGATGGTGTCCGCCGCCTCGAGCCTAGCGCGCGCGCCGAGACTCTGATCTTTGATCAGCTCTCGGACGCGCTCAGCCGGCGGAAGCAGGTTACCGTCACCTATCATTCGATCGATCGCGGTCACACCAGCGACCGCGCCCTCCATCCCTACGGCCTCTTCTTCCTCGGGCACCACTGGTATCTCGCGGCCTGCGCACCCGGCGAGCAGCTGGTGAAGAACTTCCGGCTCAGCCGCATCAAAGATGTGACCGTGAGCCCCGCCGAGCCGGGAACGCCGGACTATGAGATCCCCAAGGTGTTTGCACTCAAGGCCCACGCCGAGGCCCGCCATGCCTGGGAGTTAGGCAGCGGCGACGCGACCGAAGTGATCGTTCGCGTCACCGCGGCTACCGGCGCCGCGCTCGCCGCCGGTAAGCTCGGCGAACCGGTCGACGGCGACCCCTCGGCCCGTCGGTTCCGGGTCCGTCGGCTCGACGCTTTTGCGCGGTGGATTCTCGGGGCGGGCGGGGCTGTGGTTCCGCTCGCGCCGGCCGAGCTGGTGGCGGGGTATCGTTCGCACGTGGTGGGCGCACTGGCCAACTATTCGCCGGAGCCCCGGTGACCGACGCCGGCTCCCAGCAGCTCCGCCGGGTGCTCGCCATGATTCCCGAGTGCGCCGACGACAAGGCGCACCCGATCGCCGAGTTCGCCGGGCGCGCCGGGGTCTCGCCCGCGGTCCTTATTAAGGACATCCGCGCGCTGGCCGACCGGTTCGACGATCCCGGCGGATTCGTGGAGGGCGTGGCGCTCTACCTCGAATCGGACCGGTTCCAGGTCCGCTCCGAGCACTTTCTCCGCCCGATGCGCCTAACCGTCGCGGAGCTCGGCGCCCTCGAGCTCGGGCTTTCGCTCTTGGGCCACGAGCGTCCTCCGGAGGAGCTGCCGGTGCTCAGCCGGGCACGCGACCGGCTCCATGCCGCGTTGGCCAAACTCCCTAACGACGACCTCTCAGACGGCATCCGCCACGCGGGGGCCGCCGCCACCGCCAACCCCGAGGCCCTCGCCGCCCTCCGACGCGCCTATCGGGAGTCGCGAAAGATTCGGATCGGATATCTCAAGGCGGACGCGGAGGAGCCGTCGAACCGGATCATCTCTCCGTTCGGCATCGTGTTCGCGTCGGGGAACTGGTATCTCGTGGGCCGGTCCGACGGCGCCGACGGGATCAAGGTGTACCGAGTGGACCGGATCGTGTCGCACGAGATGCTGGATGAGCGGTACGAGATGCCTGAATCCTTCGAGCCCGCAGACCTGTTCCAAAACGGTCGCGCCTTCGCGGCCACGGTGGCGGAGCGGGTCCGGATCCGGTTCGCGCCGAAGGCGGCGCGGTGGGTCGCGGAGCGGGAAGGGAAGCCGCTCGAGGCGGATGGCACGTTCGTGCAGGAGCTGCCTTTGGCGGATCTCGACTGGCTGGTGCGGTACGTTATGCAGTACGGCGCCGAGGCTCAAGTGCTCGAGCCGGAGGCGGCGCGGTCGGCGGTGCGGGAGCGGTTGCTCGGCCTGCTCGACTCGATGCCATCCGGGACGCCGTAGGCGGTCCACCATGCCGCTCAGGATCATCCGGTCGCCCAGCTCCGTATCGCTATGGCAAGCCTTCTCCGAGGGATTCCTTGGCGCTATCGGGAAGCGGACCGGGCCCGCGGGTTACCCGGCCTTTGCCTGGTTCACTCATCGTCTGCAGCGCGACCGGCTTTGGCGTGACGCGGCTGCGCAACGGCTCAAGGGCTGGCTCAACCCACCGCACGCCTTCTTCTCAGAGCTCCCCCGCCTATTCGCCATTGTCGAACGACCGGTCGGGCTGTTCGAACGCGAGGTCCTGCTCGACCGGCTCATGGATGAAGAGAGCGAACGGACGAGCTTTACCTCTGGTGCCCGGGCCGATCGTCCCGGCCTCGGTCACGCCGCCGACCAAGTCCTCGGAGACCTCCTTCCCGAGGGCGTGAGTCCTGAGGACCTGACTCGGGCGCTCGACCAGCTGGGCGGGGATGAATTCGCGATTCGACGCAATGCCTGTGTAGTAGGAGTCTATCGGCGGTATCTCGCCGACCTCACCCAGCGCCGCTCGTACGATCCGCGAGCCGTCCACAGCCTGATCGCCGATCGAATCGCCGCGGGCGGCCTCGGCTCTGCGTTAGGTGGGGCGGACCGACTCCATATCTATGGGATCACGACGGTCCGCACACGTACCCGGCTGCTCAGGGCGCTCGCGGCACAGCCCAATGTCGACGTTGCCCTCTATCTGTTGGGCTCCGCGGGCGCTGAGGACCAGAGTGAATGGCGTGAGTTCATGAGCTCGGTCTCCGACGTTCCCGGTGCCGAGCCACCGGCGCTGGTGGTTCAGCCGGTCCCGGATGAGCAGCGAGAGATCGAATCCATCGCGCTCAGGATCAAGGAGATCTCGGCGAACCATCGGCACCGACTGGACGAGATCGCCGTCGTCGCCCGGACCGGAAGGGCGGATGCACGGTTCGCGTATGAGCTGCTCGAACGTGCGGGCGTGCCGACCACCGCGCGAGTCAGGACTCTGCTCACTGAAGTCCCAGCTCTCGTTGCGGTTCGGCAGCTTCTCCGGGGCGTCGCTGAGAATTGGCGATACCGTCCACTGAGACAGGTTCTCGAAAGCTCCTATTTCAATCTAGGTGTCGATCTTCGTCCCATCGACGACCTCGCGGCTGAACGCCGCATCGAAGGGCTCGGCGACTGGGCCCGCTGGCTCGACGGCATGCTTTCTCGTCTCGAGAGCATCGATCCCGATGACAAGGCCGCAGTCGGGTTCCGCGTTGAACGCTTGAAGAATACGATCGGTGCATTTGCGGCGTTTCGCGCTCGGCTCGAAGCGCTGTCGCATTCGAGGACGCTACCCGGGTGGATCGATCAGACCTTGGAGCTATTGGATCCCGGCTGGTTCGACTTCCGCAGGCGGGTCTGCACGCCTGACGGGGGCCGCTTCGACCTGGTGAGGCTCGACCAACAAGGTATCAAGGCGGCAGAGACGCTTCTCCGCCGATGGCGCGATGCCGAGCCCGACGCGGAGCCGTTGAGCCCGGACGAATGGCATTGGCGCTTTGAGCGCTTCCTTTCGAGAAATGAGATAACGCTCGCCACCCCGCGCCGGACCGGTGTCCAGGTCGTCGAGGCCCATGAAGCGGCGCTGCTCCCGTTTGCCCACACGTTCATCATCCACGCAAACGACGGTGAGTTTCCTAAGCGTTCCCTTTCGGGGCTTCTCTTCACGGATGACGAGCGCCGGGCCCTTGCGGGCGTGGGCATTCCGTTCTCCCACCGGAGCCTGACCCTCGAGCGAGAACGGGCACTCTGGCGCTCGGTTACCAGCGGCCCCTCAACGACCGTTACGTATCGGACGGCCAACGCGAACGGTGTCCCCCTCCTCCCATCGCTTCTCGTGCCACCTCATGATCGGACCAGCGAGATTCCGCGGACCAGGTTCGTGTGGGATAAGCCGTTCACTCGTCATTTCGTCGATCGGGCGGCCGTCGAACGGTTAGGCAGGTCGGCGCGGGCAGGAGCGCCTCGAGTAACCGCTTCCGACCCGTTGCTGGTGAAGTTGGCCGTTCTCCGTGCCTACGCGGAGTCACGCCGGTTAGGCAGCCCGGACGGCATCAGGCCATCGGGCGAGCTCGGGCCTTGGAACGGCCAGCTTCGCGATCCCGCGGTGCTCGCCGTCCTGGCCGAGAAGTTCGGGCCCAAGCGGCTCTGGTCACCGAGCCAGCTGGAGACCTGGACCCAGAACCCGTTCAACTTCCTCGTCGGCCGGGTGCTCTACCTCGACGAACAGGTCGAGGCGGATGAGGATACCAACGTGATGGTGCAGGGGAATGTCGCTCATCGCATGCTCGAGTTGTTCTTTCAGCCAGCGAAGACCGGCATTCCCTCGTTGAGCCGGTTCGACGCGATCGCCGAGCAGGTGTTCAAGAATATGGATGCTGAAGGCGAATGGTTGGGACTTCCGCACCTCTGGAACGTCAGGCGTGAAGGGGTCCGCCGGATGGTGAAGAAGTACCTCGAATGGGAATTGGCTCACCTCAAGGGCTGTTTGCCTGAGATGTGCGAGCTCGGGTTCGGTGACGGCGACAAGCCGCCGGTTGCGATCCATGGAATCGATCTGCTCGGTACCGGTGTGACGATGCTGCTGCGGGGCCGGATCGATCGGGTCGATCTCTGCACGACCAAGAACGTGCTACAGCGGCGCATTCTGGATTACAAGTCGGGTCAGACTCCGACTCCGAAGGGCTACGAAGACGGTGCCGCGCTCCAGGGGCCGTTGTACTTGGCCGCCCTCGCCTCCCTAGGTATTCCGGCCGTCAGCTTCGAGTATCGGTCGCTCAAGAATTGTGGGTCGGCGGCAAAGATCAAGCACGACGACCCGGTATCGGTCGCGGCGATTCAGATCGCGCTGACCGTGCCGTCGTACGTCCGCCTGGGACGATTCGAGCCCGCGGCCGCGCGGTCCACCGAGTGGAAGCCATATTGGGCCGGTGGACTTGCGCTGTATCGAACCCAGTCTGTGCTCGGTGGAAGTCGGTTCGCCTGATATGAAATGGACCTCGGAGCAGATCAGGGCGATCACAGCGCAGAAGCACACGCTCCTCGCTGCTAGCGCGGGGACGGGAAAGACCACCACGGTGGTCGGCAAGATTCTCTGGCACCTCGGCCTGACGACGGGCGTTCGCGGAGACACGGGCGCGCCGCTCGACCCTTGTCCCCCACACCGCCGAATCGAGCTGAACCAACTAGCGGCGATCACGTTCACCGAGAAGGCCGCGTACGACCTGGCGCGAAAGCTCCGAGAATCGATCGCAGAGCTGGCCCCGGATCGTCTCTGGGACCTGGACGCGGCCTCGATCGGCACGATTCACAGCTTCGCCGGGGGCCTTCTCCGCGAACACGCGCTCCGGCTGGGCGTCGACCCGAGTTTTAGAGTTCTCGATGAACGCGAGGCGCGGCTCGAGCACAGCGCCATCGCCCGGGAGCTCCTCCTCGAGCGAGTCGCCGCCGGGGACGAAGACGTCGCGGAGCTGATGGTCAGATATCCCCTCGACCCGCTCGGTTCGTTCGGAAAGGCCGGCGCGGTGAATTTCGTTCTGCAGACGATGCGCGATCTGCGCTGGCATGCGAAACGCTACGATGGTTGGACGGGAGAGGCGGGGAACCTCGACTGGAGCTCGTTGCACGCCGCGGCGGGCGGCTCCGATCCTAACGATGAGGTCACGGCTCGGTTCTGCGATACGCTCGTCCGGCTTGGCAAAGCCATGCTGGGCCGGTGGCTCGAGTTTCTCCGGGTTGAGAACGCAAGAGATTTCGACGCGCTGGTGCTCGACTGCCGCGACCAGCTCTTCACCGAGCCGGGCAGGCACGCGCTCGAGACGATTCGGACTAGGTACCGGCTCCTGATCATCGACGAGTTCCAGGACACCGACGGCGCCCAGAGGGACATCGCGTTCCGGATTGCCGGCTTGCCCGACGCGGACGGAGCTGGTCCGACACTGTTCCTGGTCGGCGACCCCAAGCAGAGCATATACGGCTTTCGCGGTGCCGACATCGCTGTGTGGAACGAGGTCTCGTCGGCGTTGGGCGGAACGATCTCGCTCAGCCGGAACTATCGAAGCGTTCCCTCGGTGGTGGCATACGTAAACAACGCCTGCGAATCCGTGATGACCGAGATGGGAGCCGCCGTGCTCCAGGACTGCCCGAAGACGCACGTGGAATGGGCGCCGCTGGAGCCGTGGCGTACCGATTCGCCATCCGCGGGGACTGAATGGCTGGTTGCCGACGGAAAGGCCGATGATCGGCGGTCAGGAGAAGCGGAGCTGGTGGCCCAGCGGATCCGCGACATCGTCGGTGACGACGTTCTAGGCGACTCGGCCGGGGGCACGATCGTCGACCCCGACACGATGGTCTCGCGGGTGTGCAAGTACCGGGACGTCGCAATTCTCTTTCGCTCGGGCTTTGGTGTTACGCCGTATGCCGCAGCTCTCTCGCGCTGGGGCGTCCCTTTCTATCTCGCAGGCAACCTCGGTCTCAAGGATCAGCTCGAGGTTGAAGACCTCCTCAACCTCTTCACTTTGGTGGCGAATCCGTTCGACGATCTCGCCGCCTTTTCTTATCTCCGGTCGCCGTTCGTGGCGCTCCGAGACGAGGTGTTGGTTGCAATCCGCTTCGCCGCCGCCGGCCGACCGATGCTCGACGCGGCCCGAAAGTTCTTACAGGAGGGCAACTGGTTCATTCCACCCGAGCACGACCAAGTCGTCGCTTTGGAGCGTGAAGGCCTCAGGCAGGGTCTCGAACTGATCGACGACCTGGTTGCGCTCCGCTCGAGAGCTCCGCTCGATCAACTCGCTGTAATGGCGCTCGAGCGAAGCGGCTATCCGCTCCATCTGCTTCTGCTGAATCAGCCGTTGCCAAGGGTGGCAAACCTGCAGCGGTTCGTTCGCGTGCTCGAGGGCTACCGGGGTCAAACAGTCGGCAGCTTCCTGGAGATCTGGGGGCAATGGAAAGACGAGGACATTGGTCTCCCCCAAGCACCGCTCTACAGCAAGCGCGATAACGTGGTCACGCTCAGTACGGTTCACGCAGCCAAGGGATTGGAATGGCCGGTGGTGTTCCTCGTCGATCTAGCCGCTATGATGGACAAGTCTGCGAACACTTTTTGGAGCGACAGCGATCTCGGCCCGGTCCTGGCGCCGAAGAAGGAGGAACGCGGTGCCCGGGTCATCAAGCTGTGCGCTCGGCGGGACGCCGAGGAGAAGGCCGAGGAGGGGCGGGTTTTCTACGTCGCGGCGACCCGAGCGCGGGATCGTTTGATTCTGGCCGGCGCCTCCGAACCGACGAAGGGGCGCGCCGAATGGGCGGCACGCGGCCGGACTCCGGCGATGACGATGACAACCGAGATCGTGGGTGTTGATCCCGTTCCGTTGCCGGCGGAGCCATCCTTGTCGTGGATTGACGCAGTGGAGCAAGAAGCCGGGGTCCCGCCGCTCGCGGCATCGCTCCACGCCGGTTCGCTCCAGTGTACTCGTTCCGCGAGCGAGCTCATGGCCAGGGCCCGCAACGGAAAGGATCATCGGCTCCAGTTTCTCCACGGAGTGATGGCAAGGTGGCGATTCGCTCCCACCGGCTCGGCGGGGTCGGGTGCGGTCCACGTCCCGTCTCACCTCAAGGGCGTCCTGGTTCACGGGGTTCTGGAGCGGATTCGGGAAGAGATGGAGTTGGCCGATCTGCTGGAGATGGCGGTGGGCGCCCTCGACGCGCCGGAGCTCGAGGAGTACTTGAGCGCGGGAACGGCGTACCGCGATGCGCTGGAAGAAGAGATTCGCAAGGTAGTCAAAGGCGACCAATGGAAGTGGTACGTCGAGGCAGCACATTGGCGCGAGCTCAAGTTCGTGCAATTCGGGAGCCCGTTGCGGTGGCGAGTTGGCGCGATGGACTTGTACCGCCCTGGCTCCCCGGGGCGGATCGTGGATTTCAAGACGCAGGATGTTGAGGCGTCGGGGGTCGATGCTGAAGCGAGGAAGTATCGCTTTCAGGCGGCGACCTACCGAACTGTGGCCAAAGCGCTAGGGGGAGAGGCCTCTGTGGACTTCCACTTCACCGTCCCCAACATGAGCGTGAGAGGGTAGCGGTTTCCCCGCTCACATCTCCTTCCAGTCCCCCGCCTGCTCGAACGCGTACGCCGCACGATAGATCGCCGGTTCGTCGAAATGCTTCCCTACGAGCATCATGCTCACCGGCAGCCCATCGCTCATCCCGCACGGGATTGCCATCGCCGGATGATGCGTCAGGTCGAACGGCGCGGTGTTCGTGATCATCTCGAGCGCGCGGTCCACGATCTCCTCTCGTGTTGCGCCCGCCTTCGGCATCGGCTGCGCCTTCATCGGTGTCGTTGGCATGAGAAGGAGATCGTGCTGCGCGAGGGCCGCATCGTAGGCCGCGGTCAGCTGCCTCACGATGTTCATCGCCTTCCCGTAGTACCGGCTGCCGTAGTTCCGGTTGATGAACGTGCCGAGGAGCGTGAACAGTTTCGTCGTCTCCGACAGCTCGTTGGCGCGCTTGCGCCACCCTCGGTGAAAATCCATCAGGCTCGTGACGTAGAGATCGGACCGGCTCAGGCCGTAGCCGTCGCCCCACATCATCGTCTGGGTCAACCCCTCGACGCCGATCGGCAGCCAGAGCGCTCCGCCTAACAAGTGCCACGGAACCGACACGTCCGTGACTACGGCACCGAGCTTCGCGAGACGTTCGGCGGCCTTGCGGACCTTGTCGTCCACGTCCGGCTCCGACTTGGGAAGGCCAAAGCCCTCCTTCACCACGCCGATCTTGAGACCCTTGACCCCGCCACCGAGCATCTGGGTATAAGGGTGCACGATGGGCGTGAACTGCCTCGGGTCGTAACCGTCCGCTCC
Source organism: Gemmatimonadota bacterium (assembly GCA_039933355.1). Taxonomy (GTDB): domain Bacteria; phylum Gemmatimonadota; class Gemmatimonadetes; order Gemmatimonadales; family GWC2-71-9; genus SHZU01. The sequence continues at coordinate 15,298 of JBDTOH010000011.1, forward strand.
GGCGATCACCTCGAGCATGAGGGCATTGTCGCTGACCGTCGCAGTCATCGGGCCGGTGTGGTCGATGAAGATTTCGATCGGCATGATGCCGGTATAGGGCACCAAGCCGTGCGTCGGCTTCATGCCGTAGATCCCGGAGAAAGAGGCCGGCAACCGGATGGAGCCGCCCTGATCGCCTCCGATCGCCATGTCCGCCTCGCCCAATGCGACGAGCACCGCGCTGCCCGACGACGATCCGCCCGCGGAGTAGCCCATTCGGTGGGGATTGTGGACCGGTCCGGTCGCATTGGTGTGACTTCCGCCCGAAAGACAGAAGGCCTCGCAGTGCGCCTTGCCGAGGATGACGCCGCCGGCATCGAGGATGCGTTCCACGACGGTGGCGTCGATGTCCGGCGTGTAGCCTTCGAGCGTCGCGGCGCCGTTCATCATCGGTACGCCGGCGAGCATGACGTTGTCCTTGATGACAACCGTCTTGCCCTTGAGCTTCCCCTGGCTCGCGCCTTCGACTCGCGCCTTGTAGTACCAGGCGTTGTGCTTGTTCTCCTCTGCCGGCGGCCGGTAACCCGCCCCGCGCGGGTATTTCACGCGAGGCAGGTTATCCGGAAGCTGGTCCACCGCATTGTAGCCCTCGATGCTCGGCCGGATCAGCCCGATGAACGACGCGACGTCGCTGTCTGTGAGCGAAAGACCCATCTCGCCCGCGATCTGCTTCAACTGGTCCGGAGTCGGAACGGAGACTGGCATGGTGTCCCTTGCGTGAGCAGAATCCTGATTGGAGCAGGGATTCGATGATGTTCGCCACCGGTGCTCCGGCCGGAGCCGCCGGTAAAGCGACGTCCGAAACCAGAGTCGGAGCATGACTTGGATCGAAGCGAATCTGCGGCTTCGAATCCAACCGCGCCAGTAGCGCGCAGGGCCCCGGCACCAATCGGGGATTGGGCCTCCCCGGCTAAATTGTGCCAATGCGAATCATCCTGACAGGCCTGGGCAACGTCGGCCGCAGCTTTCTCCAGATCCTCGGGTCGCAAGCGACAATCCTCCGCGATCGCTATGGCCTCTCGGTGACCGTGGTCGGCGTCGCCGATTCGGCCGGCGCAGCGTTCGATCCCGACGGCCTGAGCCTCGTCCCGCTCGCGGCGGCAAAAGCCGCGCGCCATAGCGTCGGGGCGGTTCCGATCGTCGGACGACTCGGAATGACCGGGCTCGAGCTGCTGAGCTCCGTCGATGCAGATGTCTTGCTCGAGGCCACGCCGGTCAACCTCACACACGGCCAGCCCGGGCTCGATCTCGTTCGATCCGCCCTCAGCCGCGGGATCGCGTGTGTGCTGGCCAATAAAGGGCCGCTCGCCCTCGCGTATCAGGAGCTGGCCTCCCTGAGCGACCTCACCTCCATTGGCCTCCCCGGACTTCGCTTTTCCGCCTGCGTGGGCGGAGCGCTTCCTACGATCAATCTTGGCGTTAGGGACTTGGCGGGCGCCCGAATTCTCCGGGTCGAAGCGATCCTCAACGGGACCTGCCAGGGTATCCTCCGTGCGATGGAGTCAGGTCAGGACTTCGCGGCGGCGCTCACGGAGATGCAGCGGCGCGGCGTGGCCGAAACGGATCCGACGCTCGACGTCGACGGATGGGACCAGGCCGTCAAGCTCGTCATCCTCGCGAACGCCGTGCTCCGCCGCCCCACGGTGCTCGGCGATCTCTCGGTGAGGGGAATCCGCGACATTCGGGTGGAGGACCTCCGCGCCGCGGAGCAGCGGGGCGAACGCCTGGTGCTGCTCGGCAGGGCCGAGCGGGAAGCGCCTAACGATGATTGGAAGCTTACGGTCGGTCCGGTGTCGCTGCCCGGCCGCCATCCGCTCGCGCGAATGGGCGCCAACGAGATGGGGATCGTCTACTCCACCGATATCAGCGGCACCCTCCATGCGACCTCCGAGGAAGCCGACGCCGTCCCGACCGCGGCGGCGATGCTTCGCGATCTGATCGATCTCGGCTGACCGATCTTCCTTCGGAGGCAGCGGCCGAGAGACTTGCACCCAGTCGCGGGTTCACCGGGGAATCAATTGCTCTCCGCAACGTGCAGCATCCGTCGCGCCGATCGTCGTAAAGAAAGGCGGGATTACCGTCGTACGATCATGCACTCGAGGAGTTGGTATGCGAGTGACGTTGGCAGTTCTCCTGGCTGCCCTTTCGGTGACGGCGCAGTCTGCCGCCGCGCAACGGCCCCAGGAAGCGAGAAAGGGTCGCGAACGGGCGCGCGAGCACGCGCCACCCCCGGCACCGGCCCGGCGGCCCCGGCCGGACGTGCGCCCTACGGGCGAACACCGGCCAACCGGCGGCAACGACGATCGGCCGCATGTGAGCCGCGGCCGGTGGTATGGCCACGCAACGCCTAACGACAGTCGCTTCCGGCTCGCCCGCCCGTTCGAGCACGGCCGGTTCGTTCGCCTCGGCCCGCGTTACCGGTATCGGGTCGACCGGTTCGATCGTGCGCTCCACCGGCTCTGGATTCCGGGCGGTGCTTACTTCGAGATCGCGTCCTGGGACTGGGATCTGATCTCGGATTGGTGGGACTGTTCGCGGGACGACTTCGTCGTCTATGACGACCCCGATCACATCGGCTGGTACCTGCTCTACTACCTGCCGACCGGCGCGTACGTCCACGTGCAATACCTCGGGCGTTAGGAACGCGCTGCGACGGCGGGCCGGCACCACCGTAGGGGAGCCTATTCGAGAGTCCGGGGTATCGGTGGACGGGAGGGCTGAGCGCCGCAAGGAAGGGACTCCTTGCGGCGCTCTCTTTTCGAATCCTGTCGACACCTGCTGGACCCTGAGATTGGTGCGCCGTCCACAGTCCGGCTCGCGCGGCCCCAGCCGATCCAACCGACTCCCGCTCCCCGCCGGCCGAGGCTACTATATCCCCGGCCATGGACCCCCTCTCAGATCTGCTCCGCGTCGTCCGCCTCGAGGGCGCCTACTTTTTCGCCGTCGAAGCGGCGGAGCCTTGGAGCGTGGAGTCTGCGGCCGCCACGGAGCTCTCGCCGCGGATTCTTCCCGATGCAGACCACCTGATCTCCTACCACATTCTGACCGAAGGCCGCTGTTACGGCGGGTTGATCGGCGAAGAACAGGTCGAGCTTGCGCCGGGCGACGTGCTCGTCTTTCCCCACGGAGACCCTCACGTTATGTCGAGCGGGCGCGGCCTTCGGGTTGGCCCGGATGTCCACAGCTTCGCCCCCGACCGCTATCCGGACACCGTTATTCTCGGAGACAGCGGCCGACACGGCGCCTCATTTGTCTGCGGGTTTCTCGGCTGCGACCGCAGGCCCTTCAATCCGCTACTCGCAGCGCTCCCGCGGCTGATGCACATGCGGGGCATGTCGAGCGCCTGGGGCAGCTTCCCGCGCCAGGTGACCGAAGAGTCCCGGCTCGGTCGAGCCGGTGCCGATTGCGTCCTCACCAGGCTGGCCGAGCTGATGCTCATCGAGGTGGTTCGCCGATACCTCGACGAGCTGCCGCCGGGACAAACCGGCTGGCTCGCCGGCCTTCGCGATGAAGTGGTTGGTCGGGTTTTGACGCTGCTTCACGGCCGGCCCAACCATCCCTGGACCCTCGCCGAGCTGGCGCGGGAGGTGAGCGCTTCGCGGTCCAACCTGGCCAGGCGGTTCGCCGAGCTGGTGGGCCAGCCGCCGATGCAGTACCTGACCCAATGGCGGATGCAGGTCGCCGCCAACCTCCTGGCCCAAAGCGGCGCCAAGGTTGCGACGATCGGCGCGGAGGTGGGGTACGACTCTTGACCTCGACCAAGCGAACGCTGGAGCTTCGCTTCCCGTTTCCGCCGCCGGCCGTGACCGAGCTCTTCGCGACGTGTTATGGGCCCACGGTCGCCACGCTCCGAGCGGCCGACCCCGGCGGCTCGAGCCGGCTCCGGAACGAGATCACCCGGCTGTTTCAGCAGCACAACCTCGCCCCCGACGGCACTACGACGGTCGAGGGCGAATATCTCGACGTCCAGGCGCGGGTCGCCTAACAGCTCCAGTGCCGTGCCGCGACCTCGCCCGCCTATCGCAGTCCGGCTCGGTCACGTGCTCTTAACCGTCACAGCCCGAGCACGCCCAGCTTGAACGTCAAGCTCCCCACCAGCTCCGCCTTGTTCGATCCCACCCATCTGACTCCTGCCCCGAACTGGATCCATCCACCGGTGATCAGCCGGGCCTCTCCACCACCGTTGAGCAGCCACTCATTGTCCCTGGCCTTCAACTCGCCCTCTCCCTCGAGGAACACTTTGTATTTGTTGGTGCCGGCATAGAGTCTCGCTCCGGCCGACCCTACTCCCTTGAAGTTGCCCGAGACGGAGTCTCGCGCCATAGAGGTCCGTGCGCCGAGCAGCAGCTGACCCCACCCACCGAACCCCTTCCCGTAGGTCAGCCAAGCCGCATACTCGGTGAGTTTGAAGCTCTTCCCTGTAGTGTCGGTGGACTCCCCTCGACTACCCATCGCCACATCGAGGATGTCGGCGTTCCAGCGCCGCTCGGTGACGCGCTTGCGCTGCTGCTCGATCAGACCCTCGACCGCAGCCTTGCGCTCCGGTGTGAGATCGTCCAGCGTGATCTCCATTCCCGGACGCGGACCGCGCTCCCGAACTTGGTCGGCGAAGATGCGGTTGACTCCCGTGGTGAGCTCGGTCGTCGCCGTGAGAAACGCAGGATCGGTTCGGAGATCCACCTTGTCGATGAGCGCCACTCGAAGGCCGAGCGAGGCGGCGGTGAAACCGACGCTGCTTCGTTCGGTCGCCGCCGAAAGTCGAAGCCGATAGAGGGCCGGGCTCCGCTGATATTTGCTGAGACTGAGCGTGCTGCCGCCGATCAGCATCGCGGGTGAGAACTCCACGGCAAACTCCCGCGGCAGTGACAAGCCGTGCTCAGCGCTCACGAACTTCGAGACCTGCGCCGCAAATTCCCGCACGGTCCCCGGTCGAAGCACCGAGCTCTGATCGCGCTTGAGAAGCGTGAAGGCGGGCGCGTCCGGGATCGCGAAATCGAGCTTGTAGCGCGTCGCAATCGAGTCGGGCTTGACGTTTCCGTCCCGCGACACCGTGAACTGTGCCAGCGCGGGGGCCGCGACGACGATCGACGTCAATCCCGCGAAGATGAAGGCTCTCATTGGGCAGCCGAGAGCACCCACAGCGTCCGGGTGATGACGTCCCCGGCCGTGCCGGTCCCCGACTTGAGATCGGTCGCCAGCGTCTTCCCGTCCTGGATCACGGAGAGCGCGACGGCGTAGTGAAGCTCGGGTGGAGTGATCGCAACGGTGACGAGCGCCTGTGCATAACGCCCGTCCTGCTGAGCATTGGTCCCGGGAAGCTGGTACTCGTCGTCATCGCTGTTGAGGAAGTTGCCGGCCTTCTCCATCACGATGGTGTTCTCGTTCAGCTCCCAGAGGAACAGCGTATATGACCCGGGCTGCGCGAAGCCCGACGACACCTGCGCGCTGAGCGGTCCGCCCGCCGGGTCGAAACGAGCCGTGGGGACATTGGCTGCGGTCGCCATGGCGACGGCTTGGTCTTTGGCCTGAGTGTCGGCAGGCTTGGCCGGTGCGGTCTTCTGCGCGGGCTTTTTCTTCTTCTTTGCCATTGCGTCCTCCGATGTGGTCGAGTGCCTGGGCGATGTCGGCGTACCGTTCATTTACCCGCGTTGGCGGCGTCGGCCTCTCGCGGCGACTGACCGGGCTCCAACGGCGCGGGAACATTCTTCGGTGGTTTCGGCTTTTCCTCCGGCGCCTTGCCGGCCGACCGGATCAGGATGAAGCGATTGAGCAGGTCGAACCAGAACGGCGCGCCAAGCGAGGCAGCCAGCGCCGTAAGGAGCCAGCCCAGAAAGTGAAACTCGATCGTGTCGCCCCAGGTTGCGCCCTTGGCCCACGGCACCACTTGCCGGTTGGCGACTTCCGACTGGTTCGATGCGGCTAGTACCCAGCCAAACGGCAAGTTGAGCTGTTTGAGCTGAGCCTGGACCGCACTGAACTGCGCGTCCAGGCTCGGGTTGATGTGGACCGCGACCGCGCCTTCGCCGGCGCCCGCCGCCGTGATCTCGAGGTCGCTCGCCGTGGTGGACGGTTGGAGGTCGAGGGCAAACTTGACGTGCGTCGCGCCCGAGTCCACGGCGGCCGTCGGCTCTCGTAGCGTAACGCTCTGGTCGCTGCTCGTGAGCGTCACCGATCCGGCGGCGGTCGCCGGCTTCGTGAACACGAGCTCGCCCTCGAACGGTTCACCGGCGTTCGCCGTGGCGCGCGGGGCGCCGCTGTCCGGCTTCTGCGATGGCTGTCCGCCTTTGCCGCGCGAGCCCACCGGCGACCCGCTTTCGGCGTATGCGGAGGCCTGCGCAACCAGTGCATCCCGCAAACCCGGGTGAGTCTCGAGGTGCTTGATGATGTGAATCGTGTCCACGTTCATCCAGATGGCGACCACGAGCCCGAGCACCGCGACCACCCATTGCGAGCGCCGCTTGTACCAGCCGCCGACCCGGTCCATCGCATTGTTGAACCACACCTCGATATTCTCTTTGAACTTCTCGAAGTCGCCCTCGGCGTCGTCGAGCAGCAGCAGCAGCGTCTTCCTGATCCTCTCGCCCGGGAATTGCTCGATGGCCTCTCGGAGCGAGCCGGCCGCCATTCGATCGATGAAGCGCCGAATGTCCGCCTGGACGCCACGCACGTCGGTGTCGGCTTTGAGGCGGTCGAGCAGCCCGGTCAAGTCCTTCTTGATCGCGTCGGCGCCCGGCAGGGTGGCCGGGATCGAATCGATCGCGGCCCGGAGGCGGGCGCGAAGCTCCTCGCGCGAGACGGCGATCTCCGTCGTCAGCTTCTCCAGCGAAGCCTTCACGGATGTGAGGCCGGGGACGATGGCCTTTGATTGCCGCACCAGATCGAGCAACACATTCGCAAAGGAGCGCGACGGAATGTAGGACGGCCCAGTGCCGCGAATCGTCCAAGAACCGGGCGCTTTGCTGCTGGGGACCGCCGCCGAGCCCTCGATCAGCGGATGGGCATAGAGCTTCTGAGCCCAGTCGGACTCGAGCAGCCGGTCGATTCCCTTGCGCAACCATTTGGCCCGCGAGAGCAGCGCCGCCGCGATCATCTCGTTGCCGATCGTGACGAGCATGCTGACGAGCAGGAAGACAAAGACCAGGCCGATCGCGGTATCGAGCACTCCTGAGCCCAGCATGAGCTACCTCCGCTTGGCGGTTAGGCACATCTCGAGTCAAGGCGCGCTTGCGAGAAAGTGAATCGCGCGGACGCCCGGGAGGAAGAAGTAGGCGCCACCCCGAACTGTAGTGAACTGGGGCAAGCCGTGAATCGTTTTCCGGACCGGCGAGCGCTGAATCGTCATCGTACCGGGGCCGGCGCAGTTCGACACCATTGGGTCCTGGTCGTCGAACAACCCGTTGAACTTCGGGTTGTTGAGCCAGGTCTGCTGAATGAACTCGAACTGGCGCTGCAGGTCGGCGTTGATCGCGATGAAGATCAGGCCGGCTTTGCGGGCCGGGGTCTCTTCGAGATAGGGGCGGCCCCGCCGCATGAGCCGGTGCCGGTTCGAGATCTCGAGTGAGCGCGCAGGATTGTTTGGATGGAGCACATCCCGCGGATTGCTGCGCCGAATATGGGAGCCGATCGGACACGCATGGCCGGCCAAGTCGGTCGGCGCGAAGAGAAAGTCGTTGTTCAGCTTGTCGTCCCCGCCGATCGCCGGGTTGTCCTGCTCCGGTGAGAGCGTCAGCGGGCATCCGCTCGGCCACCTGCCAACCAGCTTTGCGGCCAGCGCGACAGCAGCGTCGGAACCAGGGGTGCTGCCGAGCTCGCGGCTGTTGTCCTTGCACCATCTCCAGAACCCGTCCACGTCCTGTTCGAGCTTTCGCAGCACCAGATACGTCCCGTTCAAGCCGAACGCCTTCCTCGCCGGATCGGACTCCTCTGCAGGCAGCAGGTTGTGAGGATCGGCGGCGGAACGGACCGTCGGCGCCGGAGAGAGGTTCGCGTACTCGTTCGGATAACCCAGGAGAAACTCGCCGGTGGTCAGTGCGCGCTGCGTCGGGTCGGCGGGTGTCGGGCCACCCTCGATGACCGGCTGCGAAATCCCGTCCCGGAACCCAAACGGCTCGTTGTTGTCGCGACGGAACGACTCCTGGTCGAACACGATGTCCACTCCGGAATCCGGCCGCGATGGATACCACGGCTGCCCTACCAGCTCGGTCATCTTCGCGTGGTTTTCGCCGTAGAGCACGAGCAGGATGTGGATCGCTGGATTCGCGGGACCGCCGAACTGCCACGTCTCGGGCGCGCTCGCGTCGGTGTCCCCCAGAGCCCGGGGGCGCTCTCCCATGCTCATACCCTCGGCGAATTCACGAGGAAATCCGGCGAGCGAGTCCGCATCCAGGCCAAACGACTCGAGGCCGGCGAACGTGAAGGCGATCTGAGCCGTCGCAGCAGGCTTGGGACTGCCGCGTTTGCGGCGAGCGGCCGAGGCGATCAGGGGAGCGACCGCGGTGAGCCAGGCCTGCGCCCGCTTTCTATCCCTGACCCGGAGAAACAGAAACCGCGAGTGCGGCAGATGGCCGTGGCCGCTGAAGACGAGCCCCTGAATGTCGGATAGATCCAGCATGTGTCGTCCCTTCGAGTGCGAGCAACGGGCTGCAACGGCCGCTACGGCCTCGGCTCCGACATGACGTCAGAAGCGCTGGAGCAGCGCGGCGACATCCGAATCGCCGAGCCGATCCTTCAAGACACTGTCGCGGATCCGAATATCGCTCCGCAAATTCTGGATCGTCTCCTGCGGGTACGCGCTGTACCATACTGCGGCATACACGTTGTGCTGGCGGCTCCACTGCTTGAACGCCTCGATGTGCTGTGCGCCGCCGAAGGCCAGATGCTTCGACGCGGGGAACCGGTCCGTATTGCTCCAGACTGCCGTTAGGCCATAGTTGGCCTTGTCCACGAAGTCGCCGAGGTAGCTCGCCCAACTGCCGTCGTAGTTGCTGAAGAAGAGCAGCCGTCGATCGTTCTCGAGAAAGAGCCACCGGGCGAAATGGATGGAGGGAATCCCGCCGAGCTGGCCGTCTATGAATACGGTTTTCGCGAGAATGTTTACCAGCCAGAGCACCGCCTTGAGCGTGCCGAGCCGGAACGTTCCCGGCTTGACGTCCACGAGCGTCGTCAGGTGGTTTTGCGTGAAGACATCTTCCTTGCCGAAAAGTCGGGGGTCTACAGGAAGGGGCGACTGAACCAGTTGCGCGTCTCGGCGCTCCCGAATTCGCAGGGCAACATACCAAACCAACAAAAGGGGAGATGCCACGATCACAATCGGTACGCCGATGAGCGCGGCGAGGATCGCGTTCCGGATGCCGCGCCGGCCTTGCGCATCCAGCGTCTCCTGCGACACGACCGGCTTCATCTGCGCCCGAGTGGCGAGGTATTGCTGGATTCGAGTCAGGATGTCGCGCGGCTTGGCGCCCGAGAGCGTCGCCGCTTGCTCTTCACCGTCGAGGAACGTCGCCAACTCCTCGCGCACTGCTCTGGCGTTCTGGATGTCGCCCACGGTGTGGCCGGGGCAGCCGACGTAGAAAGCCGTGGTCGCCACGGAATGCTGTCGGAGATAGGCGACGACCGCGTTGCGATCTGCGGACCCGCGCGCGGGCCAATCCACGCAGTGCCCATACACCGCATCGAGCGCCTTGCCACCTTTCGTCACGATCTCGTCGAGATGCGCGGCGAGGTCGCCGTCGAAGTTCATCTCCAGGACGAGTGTATCGGGATAGACGTTCGCCGGGTTGGCGGAATCGGGCGTCGACCTGAGCACGACCCAACACGCAAAGTGAACGGTGGTGAGCTCCGCGAACGAGACGTACGTATTGGCACCGGCGCCGCGGACGTCGTTGCCGATGACGTCGAGCACTCTTTCGAGGGCGTCGCGCTCGGAAGGTTTGACATACGTGACCACTGAAAGAGCGTTCTGGCTCATCGAGACCTCGGTGTCGGGATCACGGACCTCGACCGCTCACGAGCACACGCCGGGTCCGACCTGCTCGGCGCCCGCCGGGACGACTATCGCCAAATTCAAGACGCGCCGTCGGCAAGTGCATGACTGCTGAGAGAGGCCTGCCCTCGGCAGACCCCGCCCCGGCACCCACTTCGAGAATATACGGTTCCACGTCGAGCCTTGCCGGTGGGGGCCAGTCGCGTCGCGTGCTGCCTTGGAACCGGCCGGGCGGCTCGCGGCCGGAGGTGAGAAGCTCCCATTTCCTTTTCGCCCTCCTAGCCGTATCGTCCGATGGCAGTGTCCCGGACTCATCCCGCTTCAGACTCGACCGCCATCCGGCGCAAGAGCCGATGCGGCCATCAATCGGCTCACGGGGTCTCTGATCGATGACGTTCTTTTCCTTGAAGGGCAAGGTCGCTGTCATCACCGGCGGTGGTTCCGGTATCGGCCTCGCGAGCGCTCGGCGCTTCGCCGCTGCGGGCGCTCGGGTGACCATAGCCAATCGATCGGACTCGACCCAGCTCGCCGCGGACATGGGAGCAACGTTCATCCGCGCCGACGTCGCCGTCGAAGCCGACGTCGAGGCGCTGATGAGCGGGGTGGCCAAGCGGGAAGGCGCGATCGACATCGTAGTCAACAATGCCGGCTTTGGCGAGGTCGGCGCCGAGGTTGCCGAGCTGTCGCAGGCGGTGCTCCAGCACCATCTCGACGTCAATCTGTTCGGCGTTTTGTATGGGATCAAGTACGGTGTCCCCCATATGCACCGCGGCGGCAGCATCGTGAACGTCAGCTCGCTCGCCGGGCTCGTCGGCTTCCCGACCTATGGGGCGTATGTGGCCTCGAAATGGGCGGTGGTCGGCCTCACCAAATCCGCAGCCGTCGAGCTCGGGCCCCGCCGGATTCGGGTGAACTGCGTCTGCCCCGGAACGATCGACACCCCGATCAATCAGCAGGCCGGCGCCGAGGCCGAGCTCGAGATCGTGAAGACAATCGCTCCGCTTGGTCGGATCGGAACGCCCGAAGAAGTCGCGGCCGCCATTCACTTCCTCGCTTCGGATGACGCCGGCTATGTCACGGGCAGCGCGCTCGAGGTGGACGGCGGCTGGCTGTCCGGCACGTCGATGGCGCTGATCGGTCGGCTCGTGGGTGCCTGAGCGCGGCGGGCTCGGCTGGTTGGACCGGGCTGGTCGGAAGCCCCGACTCGTCAAGATGACATCGGGCGGATCCTCGTGGGATCGTTCGCCCGGCACACCTCAAGGAGCATGGTTATGACTCAACCGACCGCGTCGGCCCCGGCGACGAAGGTTTCGAGGTGGGAGGACTTCATCGACGTTTTCTTCTCCCCGGTCGAGCTGTTCCGGCGGCGGGCCGACGGAAAGTTCGGCGTGGCGCTCGTGTTCTTCGTCGTGATGGCCGCGGCGCTCTACTTTGCGACTCGGTCGGCAATGGCGCCGGTCTTCGACGCCGAGTTCCGCCGCGGGATGGCCGCGATGATGAAGGCGAACCCCAGCGTCACGGCCGAACAGCTTGCGGCGGGGAAGGGCTTCGCGCAGACTTTTGGCGGCGTGCTGCTCCTCGTCGGCGCGCCGATCGGGGTATTCCTGCTCGGGCTGGTCGTCTGGCTGGTGGCAAAGCTGATGGGCGGCGTCATCGGCTACACTCAGGCGGTGACGATCGCGACTTACTCGTTCTTCCCGCGGTTGGTCGAATCGCTGGTCAATGCGCTCCAGGCGGCCTTCTTGGACGAGCGCTCGATCACGTCGCGCTTGAGCGTCACGTTAGGCGTCGGCCGGTTCCTCCCGCCCGATCACACCAATCCGTTCGTGGCCGCGCTCCTCGGCCGGGTCGATCTGTTCACGCTGTGGGTGACGGTCCTCATCGGGGTCGGCATCAAGGTCATCGCCAAGACGACCGCCGCTCAGGCGGCGATCGCCGCCGTATTGGTGTGGCTGATCGGCGCACTGCCGGTGTTGTTCCAGGCATATCGCGGGATGTGAAGCCCGCACCGCGGTACTCTCCAACCGACGAGGTCCACCGATGACACTCCGGATCGGCCGGCTCGCCGCCGCGCTGTTTGCGATGGCCGCCTGCCAACCGAGCGCCAAGCCGGCCGGCTCAGAGGTCCCCGGCG
>JBDTOH010000012.1:0-27204 GCA_039933355.1 Gemmatimonadota bacterium
TGGTGGATCAACCGGGGCGCCGGCGTCACCAGGAGCTCTCCCTCGATGAGCTCGTACCGGTTCCCGTCGTCCGGGAACGCCGCCACCTCGTCGCGGGTCCACCGCAGCAGCGCGTCAGGCATACCCATACCATACCCTCCTCGGCGCGAGCTCGGCAACCCATCCACCCAATGTGGCAGGCCCGGCCCGGAGCGACCCAATCAATCGAGCGCGATCGTGATCATTTCAAGGCGCACAGCGATCACCTGGCGCTCTCGCCGGTGCGAGGATGGGCGCCTCTCTTGGGATGATTCACCCCGATGTATAGGTTCGGTAGGCCACGCTCAGTCCGTCTCTGGGCGAATGTGCGGGTTCCACCCGCCGTCAGACCGACTCGAACGCGATCGATCCTCTCTCCGGAGTTCCCTATGAGTGTCGCGAGACGTGTGCAGAGCTTCGGCCGGCTGACAGCCGCGGCTCCGCTGATCGTGGTGCTGGCCTCCACCGCCGCGTCCGTGCTGAGGCTCCAGGCGCAGGAGCCCACCAAGTGGAGCGTCGAGACGCCCACCGGCCCGACCCGTCCGCTTGCCTTCGACGCCACCGAAGGCACTTTGATGAGCGTCGCCGTCTCCCCCGATGGTCGCTCGCTCGCGTTCGATCTGCTTGGTGCCATCTACGAGATGCCGATCGAGGGAGGCACCGCGAAGCGACTGACGGACGGACGCTCGTGGAACCTGTTCCCCCGCTACAGCCCCGACGGCCGGTCCATCGCCTTCTCATCCGACCGCTCCGGCAGCTACAACATCTGGATTCTCGACCGCGCGAGCGGGGCGCTCCGTTCTCTCCCCGCGCCGAACGAGAACGTGTACCGGCCGTCCTGGTCGCCCGACGGACGGGTGATCTATGCCGGCACCTCAGGCGACGGAGAGCCGGCCCGCCTGGTCGCGTTCTCCGTGTTAGGCGGCCGCCAGGTGCTGGTGCAGGACGGCGGCGTGCTCAACGGCGCGGGCGCCGAGCTCGACGGCACCGGCGTTGTCTTCGAGCGGAGCGGCGCGCCCGTCTATCCGTTCGCGTTCAACCCCTACGTCATCCCGCAGGGCGGTGCTCGGATCGAGCGCTATGACCAGGCGACCGGCGAGATCTCGGTGCTGGTCGAGCGGCCCGGCGGCGCGTTCGCGCCCGCGCTCTCGGCGGACGGCCGGCAGCTCGCGTACGTCAACCGCTCGATCGACGAAACGATCCTGATCGTCCGCGATCTCGCGGCCCGGCGGGAGCGGGTGCTGCTCCGCGGGCTCGACCGCGACCGGCAGGACAGCCGCTCGGACTATGGTCCGTATCCGCTGCTCGCCTGGCATCCGGATGGCAACCGGATCTTCATGGTCGTCGGTGGGCACCTGACCTCGATCGACGTGGCGACCGGAAAGTCGAACCGGATCCCGTTCCACGCTCCGGTCGAGCGGCAGATGTCTCAGACGATCCGGTTCAAGACGGAGGAGGCGCAGGGCCGAGCCACGACCAGAGCCCACCGCTGGGGCAGCCGCACACCGCAGGGGATTCTCTTCGAGGCGTTAGGCGATCTCTGGCTGGAAGACGCCGCCGGTGCCCGGCGGAACCTCACCCGCTCCGATGCAAACGAGACCAGTCCGATCTACGATCCCAAGACCGGCGCTCTCTACTACGCCTCGTGGACCGACGACAGCCTCGGCGCCGTGTATCGTTCCGCGAGCCCGGGCGCGACCGGCCAGCGCCTGACGTCGGTGCCGGCTCAATACGGCAGCCTCGCCGTCTCCCCGGACGGAACCCGGCTCGCGTACGTCCGCGGGACCGGCGGCGTCGAGCGCGGCCTCTGGCTCTCGAACGAGACCGACTTCGAGCTCGTGGTCCGGGGCCCGAGCGGCGCCGAGCGGCGGGTGACGGGGATCACCGGCCAGCCGCTCGAGTATGCTAACATCGCCGGCAAGATTCCGCCGAGCGTGGTGTTCGCGCCGAACGGCGAGATGCTCTACTTCACCGAGTTCGAGCGGGACACGCTGGTGCTCAAGCGGATCGGGGTCGACGGCGCCGGCGAGACCGAGCTGTTTCGCTTTCCTAACGCGGTCGCGGCGGTGCCCTCACCCGATCTCGGCTGGATCGCCTTTCGCGAGTATCAGCGCAGCTTCATCACCCCGCTCGCCTACGCGGGGCGGCCGGTATCGGTCTCGGCCTTCGACAAGATGGGTTACGCCGTGCGGGTTGATCCGGAAGACGGCGGGTACATGACCTGGTCGCCCGACGGCCGGACGTTAGGGTGGACCCGAGCAACCGGCTTCTACGAGAAGGACGTCGAGCGGATCCTTGCCGATGCGCAAGCCGGAGGAGCCGGTCCGACCGGCGGCTCGTGGACCGGCCCCCGGGTCCCGGGCTCCACGGCGCGCCGGGTGGAAACCGCGATCGAATTCGACGTCGAGACGCCGAAAGGGACGGTGGCGCTGACCGGGGTGCGGCTGGTCACGATGAACCCGAAGCGCGAGGTGCTCGACGGCGCCACGATCGTGATCGAGGGCAGCAAGATCGCGGCGGTGGGGCGGGGCGTGGCGATTCCGGCGGGGGCGAAAGTGTTCGACCTGAACGGTCGGACCGTCATTCCCGGAATTGTCGACGCGCACGCCCATCCGCACATCGAGCATTCGCCGCTCCACGTCATCGAGCAGCGTCCCACGTATCTGAGCGGTCCGCTCGCGTACGGAGTCACGACCGTCGTCGAAGTCTACGGCAACGAATATCGCGACGGATGGCTGAGCGACATGCTCCGGGCCGGAAAGATGACCGGACCCCGGTTCTTCACGACCGGCTCGGTGATCTTCGGCCAGCGCTACGGCATGCGGCTTCGGATGTTCCGCCCGATCGAGACGCTGGACGACGCGCGCGAGCAGCTCCGGTGGAACAAGGATTACGGCGCGATCGCGGTGAAGGACTACGTCGAGATGACTCGCAAGCGCCGCCACCTCGTGGCCACCGCGGCTCGGGAGCTCGGCCTCAACATGGTGTCCGAGTCGGACTCCGATCCCGAGATGAACTTCACCCAGCTCATGGACGGCGTCACCGGGATCGAGCACTCGATGGGCCTGGCGCCGTTCTACGACGACGTGGTGCGCTACTGGGGCGGCACCCAGGCGGGCATGACACCCACGCTGCTCGTGGTCTACAATGGATTCTTCGGCGAGGGTTGGTACCATCAAGGCAGCAAGCTCTGGCAAGACCCGAAGCTGACCCGGTTCATCGCGCCCGAGCAGCTCATGCGGGTTAGAAATCCGACCCATCTGTGGCCCGAAGACATGTATGCCTGGAAGATGGGGGCCGAGGTGAAGAAGCTGTTCGCGAACGGGACGTCGATCCAGCTGGGAGCGCACGGCCAGATGCTCGGCCTCGACGCCCACTGGGAGCTGGACCTCTTGGTGAAGAGCGGCTTTACGCCCGCGGAGGCTCTCGAGATTGCCACGATCCGCGGGGCGGCACACCACGGGCTCGACGCCCAGATCGGCTCGCTCGAGGTGGGGAAGCTGGCTGATCTCGTGGTTCTCGATGCCAACCCGCTCGACGACATCGGGAACGCCGACAAGATCCGTTACGTGATGAAGAACGGGATCCTCTATGCCGGCGCGGACGCCGCGCGGGTGTGGCCCGACCCGCGGCCGGCGGGGAAGCCTTACTTCGTCGGGCGGTGAGCAGGAAACGGCTGATCAAGCGCGAACCCGATCAAACCCGAGGTTGTCGATGCGCCTTGCAGTCTCGCTCCTGATCATGCTCGGAGCCGCCGAGAGGGGAGCCGCGCAGAACTATCATCGGGCCGATCAGTTCCTGACCTGGAACCTGCTCCGCCAAGTCTATCACGATCAGGTGACGCCGACCTGGTATCGAGACAGCACTCGGTTCTGGTATCGGGTCCCCACCCGAGCCGGATTCGAGTTCCTGAGCGTGAGTCCCGCGACCGGCGTCACAGCGCCGCTCTTCGATCACGCCCGACTGGCCGCTGCGCGCTCGGTCGCCGCCGACACGGCGTTCGATCTGGGCAAGCTGTTCCTGATCCACGGAGACCTCGACGACAACGTCCACCCGGGGCACACGATCGCCCTGGTCGACGCGCTCATCAAGGCCGCCAAGACGTTCGATCTCCTGATCGTGCCCGACGCCGACCACAACCTGACGCCGAATCCGTATGTCATTCGGCGGACTTGGGACTACTTCGTCGAACACCTGCTCAACCAGCGGCCGCCGGCCGACTATCTCATCGCTCCGCCAACTCCATGACCGAGGCACCAATCCGATGATCATCGCTCGACTACGACTGGGACTTAGAGCCACCGCGCTGTGCGTTCCCTTGTTCGCGGCGGCCGGGTGCGCCTCGCCGGAGAAAGGGGCTCCCGCGACCTCGACCGCAGCCACCACTCTCGACCGGCTGCTCACCGCGGCCCACGAGCAGGGGATCAGTGCGAACGTCTCGACTCAGCTCAAGTACAAGCGGCCCATTGATCGGCTGCCTGCTGTATCGCTCGCGGATGCGGAGGCTCGGGCCGCGGTGGCCACGGCACTGCTCGACACGTTAGCCACGGTGAAGCGAGCGGAGCTGTCGCCGGCCCAGGAGATCAGCGCCGAGGTGCTCGAGTGGTCGCTGCAGGGCGAGATCGACGGGCCGAAGTATTACTGGCTCACGATGCGAGCGATCACGCCGTACCAGAGCCCGCTCATGGGCGACCTGCTGTTCATGGGCCGTGACATCCCGCTCGACACACCCGAGGCGCAGGCGAGGTACCTGGCCCGCCTAACGGATATCGGGGCGCTCATCGACAGCATCCGCGCCGGGGTCGATGCTCGGGCCGCTCGCGGGATTCGGTTGCCGAAGCCGGAGATCAAGCAGATCGTCGGAGCGCTCAGTGCAATCAAGGTCGCCGGGAGCAAGAGTCCGTATGCGCCACCGGCAACGCGGATTGCCGCCCTCTCCGATTCCGTCCGCCCCGCCTTCGTTGCCGCCGTCACCAAGACCGTCGACGGCACCATCAATCCCGCGCTCGGCCGCTTGATCGATTTCATTGGGGGCGATTACCTCAAGGCCGCGCCGGATCAGGTTGGTTTGAAACAGTATCCGGGCGGCGAGGAGTATTACCGATACCTCGTGTCCCGCAGCACCACGCTGGATATCAAGCCGGAGGCGATTCACGAGACCGGGCTGGCGTACCTGGCCAAGCTCGAAGCGTCGATGGATAGTTTGCTCAAGGTCATCGGGTTCAAGGGGTCGCGAAAGGAATTCCAGGCCGCGATGGGGCGGGATCCGCGGTTCGTCGCCAAGACGCCCGAGGACGTGGGGGCGCGATATCAGAAGTATTACGATGCGATCAAGCCGCTGATTCCCAAGCTGTTCTCGCGCGAGCCGAAAGCGTCCGCCGAGTTTCGCCGGCTGAACCCGGCGCTGGAGGGGTCGCAGACGTATGGTTTTTACCAGGCGCCGAACCCGGCGTCTCCGATCGGCGTCTATTTCTACAACGCGTCCAACCTCGCCCATCGAAGCCTGTTCTCGGTGGCGCCCATCGCGTATCACGAGCTGGTCCCGGGCCATCACTTTCAGATCTCGCTCGCTCAGGAGAATCCGGACCTGCCGCTCCTCCGGCGCGACTTCTACGCGACGGCCTTCGGCGAAGGCTGGGCCGACTACGCTTCGGAGCTGCCGCTCGAGCTCGGGCTCTACGCCGATCCGTACGACCGCTACGGCAGGCTCATCAGCGAGGCCTTCCTGACCACCCGCCTGGTGGTCGATCCGGGGATGAATCTGCTGGGCTGGTCGCGGGAGAAGGCGATGGACTTCATGCGTGAGCACACGATGATGGCGGAATCGGAGATCGCGTCGGAGAGCCTCAGGTATTCGGTCGACTTGCCGGCCCAGGCGTTAGGCTACAAGGTCGGCGCGATGGAGTTCTGGCGGCTCCGGGCCAAGGCGCAGCAGGAGCTCGGGCCTAAGTTCGACGTGCGTGCGTTCCACGCCTTGATTCTCGATGCGGGGGAGCTGCCGATGACGGTGGTCGGCAAGATGGTCGATCGGTGGACCCAGGAGTCGAAGACCGGAGCGCGGTGAGCGGCCGATTCATCACACGTATCTGCAGCCCGTCTCTGTACGACGACGATCTCATGTTCCGACATGAGGAGGCGTACGCTGCTCCCATAGGGACCTGCCGGCGAAGGCATTCCGGTGCTGCAGAGCCCTCGAGTCCGAAACGGAATTCGCGAAGGCGCTCGCGGCGATGCCGGCCGAAGTCCGCGCCGGAATCGAGGACATCCAAAGATCTGGAACCCTCGGATGGTCGAGCTGGTCGAGCCGTTCGTGGTGAAGCTTCGGAGCCGGAGCTATCCCAGCCTCCGGCTCAGCTCGCACAGTTTCCCCGAGGAGACCCACCAGTCGGTCGATGCCGGCGCGGTGAGCCGGGGCATCAACCGGTGTTCGCGCCGTGACGAATTGGCCGAGCGGAGCGGCTATCCCCCGAAGTAGGACGGCAGCCGGAGACTCCGCATCGTGTGGAGCCCCGCCGGAGCCTCGAGTACCGCCGGGATCGAGTTCACGGTGATCGACGCGGTGGCAATGTCGCCGTGAACGCCGCCCGCGATCTTGGAGTAGAGCGACGGGGAGCCGGTCACTCGCACCGCATCGAACGACTCCGGTGCGCCGAGATAGGCTTCCATGTGGAGCGAGATCACCTTCTCGCCCTTGCGGAAGCCGGCGCCGTCTTGAATGATGCCGCACACCTGACCCGGCTCGACCGTCAGGAACTCGCTCGCGACGGCTGCGTCCGCGATCTTCGGGGCGATGTCGTCGGTGATGTCGTCCAGCTTCCACCGCATCGCGTCGGCGATCATCGCGATCGATTCGGTGAGCCCCACGTGCCGAACCGTGCCGGCCTTGACCCGGTCCTGGAACAGCTCAGGCGTTAGGCCGGCGCCGATCTTTTGCTGAAACGGCAGCCGCCGCTTGGCGGCGTCCTGAACCCGATCGACGTGGATCGCATCCACCCGCTCGCAGACCGCGGTGAGCATGATGGGTAGCGCGTCCATTGTGAATCCGGGATTCACGCCGGTTCCCAGCACGGCAACCTTCGCCTTCTTTGCCCTCTCGTCGATCTGCTTGGCAAGCTTCCGGTGCGAGAAGAACGGATAGGCCAGCTCCTCGGTCGTCGAGACCACTGGGACCCTCCGTTTGAAGATGGTCTCGAGCTGCTCGGCGACTTTGGCGAGCGACGAGCTGGTGCAAAGGACGACGACGTCCGGCTTGGTTTTCTTGATGGCACTCGCCAGCTCGTCGGTGACTTCGATTCGGAGCTTCTTCTCGAGACCGGCGACGATACCGAGATCCTGACCGGTCTTCTCCGGACTGATATCGACGGCGCCGACGATCTTGAAGCCTCGTCGCGTCGCCACCTGCCGAACGACGGCGGATCCGATTGGGCCGAGCCCAGCGTGCAGCACCCGAATTGCCATGCAGCCTCCGTGGCGATGTGAACGTTGTTACCGCGAAACGAATCCCTGTCACGCCGCCGGCTGCCCTCGCCGACAACCACCAGCGGCTCGATCCAGGCCGAAACTAGCCTCCTCGGCGGGCTCGGTCGAGGCCGCACGCCGCCGAGTGTCGCCCCTCTCAGCGAGAAGCTAGCTTACCGCCAAAGCGCTTTCCCGCTGGCCCGGTACGCCGGCCTTTGCCACCGACCCAAAAAACGCCAACTAACCCTCTCACGACGGATGGCGAACATGACGACCACACAGCAAACGACGCTCAACGCGCTTGGCATCGCGCCGATCCTCACCGTTGACGATCTCGACAAGAGCATGCGGTTCTACGAAGGGCTCGGCTTCGGGCTCGAGGAGCGGTTCGAGCGCGACGGCCAGCTCCGCGGTGTGATGCTCCGGGCCGGCGAGGCTCGGCTCAACTTGACTCAGGACGATTGGGGCAAGGGACGGGGTCGGACGAAGGGGATAGGCTTCCGGATCTTTGTCCTCACGTCGCAGGACATGGACGAGCTTGCGGCAAAGGTGAAGGCGGCGGGAATCCCGCTCGAGGGGCCGGTCGACGCGCCCTGGGGGCGGTCGATCACGGCCACGGACCCCGATGGATTCAAAGTCACGATTTCCCGCCAAAGCTGACCCGACTGACGCCGATACGACCCAGCCGCTCCCGATCGAGCGGCTGGGTTTCTTCGTCAGGGCCGTACCGTCAGGTTGTCCAAGTTCGGCCCGCCATTCCCGATGGCCGTGAGCCGCACGTTGTTCGGCCCCGTGGTCAACCGGGCAGTCGCCGTCACAACGCCCCACGTTGTCGCCGAGCCCGTCGCCGGGAAGGACAGGGCAGCCTTGATCACCTTACCGTTGAGGATGAGCTGCAGCGTTCGCGGGGTTGTCCCGGCAAGGGCGTACCGGAAGTCCAACGACTTGACGCCCTCGACCGTCACGTTGGCGACCCACTTGACGTAGTCGGCAGACGCATTGGTGAAGACGATGTATCCGGTCCCGGAATACCCCGGGTTTTGGGTGGACACGACGGGCCCCGACAGCACCGCGTTCTCCGCCTCGTAGGTCTGACCCGGTGGCGGATTCGAGGTAACCGTAAGCGTGGCCTCGTTGCTGGTGGCGCTGCTCACGGAGTTGGTCACGATGCACCGGAACTTGGCGCCGTTGTCGGCAAGCTGCGCGTTCATCAGCATGTAGGAGGCCGAGATGGCCCCGTTGATGTTCACCTGGTTGCGCTGCCACTGATAGCTGAGCGGCGCGGTGCCGGAGGCGACGACGGTGAACGTAGCGGAGGCGCCCACCGCGACGGACTGGTTGGCCGGCTGCTGAGAGATGCTGGGTCCCGTGCTGCTCGCGTAGATGATCTTGCGGATCTCCCCGGGTCCGGCCCGGGAGACATAGTAGAGCGCGCCGTCATTGCCGATATGAAGATCCGTGGGGCTGGTGATGCCGGTGGCCAGGGTGGTCACCGTCTTCGTCGTCAGGTCGATGCTCTTGATGAAGCCGCCGCAGAAGTCCGCGAAGAAATAGTCGCCGACGTACGACGCGGGAAACATGACCGTCGTCGGATTGTAGAAGTCCCCGCCGGTGATCGCGCAGGCGCCGATATTGTGGTTGTACGTGTAGAAGGGAGATGTGAAGCTCGGGTTCGACGTGTTGCCTTCCGAGCTCGGCCACCCATAGTTGGCTCCGGCGAGGCCGTCGTCGATTTCCTCCCACGTTTGCTCACCCACGTCGTTGATGAAGAGCCTGCCGGTTCCGGCTTGGAAGGCAAACGTGAACGGGTTGCGGAGCCCGAGCGCCCAGATGGCTCGATTGATTCCGCTCGTGCTGCCGAAGAACGGATTGTCGCTCGGAATCGTTCCGTCCGAATTGATCCGCAGCATCTTGCCCAGCGGCGTCGTCATGATCTGGGAGTTGGAGCCGTTGGCGTTCTCGCCGACCGCGATGTAGAGCTTGCCGTCCGCGCCGAAATGGATCGCGCCACCGTTATGGTTCGTCGCGCCCAAGGTCGGCAGGTCGAGCAGCATCGTTTCGCCGCCCGAGGCGACATCCCCGTTCGCGGTGAATCGGCTCACCCGATTGTGCGGTCCTGAGCTCGACGTGTAGTAGATGTAGACGAAGTGGTTGGTCGCGAATGCAGGATCGAACGCGATGCCGAGCGCGCCGCGCTCACCGCTCGAATTCACGTTGAGCGTCACGAACGGAGTTCCCAGCAGCGCGCCGTTCTTGATGACGCGCACCGTGCCGGCCTGTTCGCTCACGAAGATCCGCCCATCCGGCGCGATCGCCATGAGCGTCGGATTGGTGAGCCCTCCCGCCACGGAAACGTCGGAGAATGGAGGCGTGACGGTCGCGTTCGCTTGGAATGCGAACGAGGGTTTCGGGCTCTCCAATCCCTGCGGGGTGGGAGCTGAGAGGTCCTGGCATGCGGTCGCACCGATGGCGGCGCCAACGCTGAGCAACCACCTGACCGAGCTCCGCGCGGGGGTCCATGTCCCACGGGAACAACGCACATTTCGCATGGCGATTTCTCGAAACTGGGGTGAATGCGGGGTTCGGATGCGGCTCCGTCCGTCTCTGCCGCGGCGCTGATCTGGCCCTGATGGGTCCTGGAACGGTACCAGTCCGGCGCATACCGGTCTTCCTGGCACCGGGCAAGGAGACGATGCCTGCCGAATCCTGCTACACAACCGGTTCAGTAGATTCGACTTGCCCCATCGGATGGGAAACCGAATACAATTAGGCGTCGAGTGTCCCAACTCCACCTGGAAATGCCGTGACTGCTGCCCCTGCCCCGGAGCCCCGCCCGGCCTCGACCGTCCTGCTCCTGCGTGATTCGCGCACGCCGGCCGGCGAGATCGAGGTCTTCATGGAGCGACGCCACCTTCAATCCGGGTTCGTCGGAGGGGCCTATGTATTTCCCGGGGGCCGAGTGGACCCTGAGGATGCTATCGACCCGAGCCGGTGCACAGATCTGGACGAGCCGGTCGCGAGCCGGCGGCTCGGTCTTACGATCGGGGGCCTTGCCCACTACGTGGCGGCCATCCGGGAGTGCTTCGAGGAGGCCGGCGTGCTGCTTGCCTACGACCGCTCGGGCTCGCTCCTCGATTTCGGCGACCACGCGGTCGAAGCGCACTTCAAACGCGCGCGTGACTTGCTGAACGCCGGCAAGCTCACCATCCAGGAGCTGGCCGACCAGGACGATCTCCGCCTGGCTACGGATCGGATCGTCTATTGGTCGCATTGGATCACGCCGGTCGGCGAACCGCGCCGCTACGACACCCGGTTCTTCGTGACCCACGCGCCCGACGGGCAGACTGCCGTGCACGACGGCTGGGAGCTCACCCACTCGGCTTGGGTGGCGCCGAAGGATGCGATCGAGCGAGCGCTCAAGCGTGAGTGGATGATCATCTTTCCCACACTGATGACGCTCAGGGCGCTGGCTCAGCACGAATCGGCGGAGGCCGCGGTGGCGTGGGCCGCGGTCCAGCCGATGCCGCGGCCGGTCAACCAGCCCAAAGTGTTCCAGGGTCGGGTCGTGCTTCCGGGGGACCCGGGTTATGACGAAGCGGAGGCCGACCTTACCGGCGTCGATCGAGACACGTTCGAGCGGCTCTTCTATCCGTGAGCGCGCCGATTCGGTACGACGAGGTGGTGCGCCTGTCGCCGCTCGTGCGCCGGGTTACGGAGAACAATCCTGGCTTGTTCACGGGGCCCGGAACCAACACGCACCTGGTCGGCGACTCGCCGCTGTTCGTGCTGGACCCCGGAGAGGATCGGGGTGACGGACACCTCGAGCGGATCGTCGCGGCGGTCGGCCGGGCTCCGGTCGAGGCCGTGATCCCAAGCCATGGACATCCCGACCATTGGCCGCTCGCGCCGCGCCTGGCGAAGATGCTGGACGCTCCGATCTGGTTCTCCGGCGAGCATCCCGGGTTTCGCACGGATCGCATGTTAGGCGACGGCGAGGTGATCGACGCCGGCCGGGTCCGGCTCGAGGTGCTCCACACGCCCGGCCACGCCCGCGATCATATGAGCTTCGTACTGAAAGAGGAGGGGGCGCTCTTCCCGGGCGATCTGGTGATGGGCTGGTCCACGTCGATCATCGCACCGCCCGATGGGGATCTCGGGCAGTACCTGCAGTCGCTCGAGCGGCTGCTGGCGGTGCCCGGCATCGAGGTGCTCTATCCGGCCCACGGACCGGCGGTCGCCGCGCCCTACCAGCGGATCAAGCAGCTGTACGCGCACCGCCGGGAGCGCACCCGCCAGGCGCTTTCGGCGTTAGGTGCTGGGCCGAGCCGGATCGGGCCGCTGGTCGAGCGGATCTATGCCGATGTGGACCCCGCGCTCCATCCGGCCGCGGCGCAGTCGCTGCTGGCCCACCTCCTTGCGCTCGAAGCGGACGGCTCGATCGAGCGCGCGCCGGGGACCGAGGCGGCGAAGTTCGAGGAAATTGTCTGGCGCATCAAGGCCGGCGGATGAACCGTTCGCGAGGATCGCCATGAGACTGGAACGCTGCCACAACATCGCCGACCTCCGCCGGATGGCCAAGCAGCGGCTGCCGGCGCCGATGTTCCACTACATCGACGGCGGATCCGACGACGAGTGGACCCTTCGGCGCAATACCAGCGCGTTCGAAGACTACGAGCTGATGCCGAATTACCTCCACGACATCAGCTCGATCGATCTCGGCACCACCGTGCTCGGCCAGAAACTCGCGTGGCCGGTGTTCCTCGCGCCGACCGGAATGTCGCGGCTCTTTCATCATGAGGCCGAGCCGGCGGTGGCCCGCGCGGCGCAGAAGCTCGGCACGCTGTATACGCTCTCGACCATGGGGACGACCCGAATCGAGACCATCGCCGAGCAGGGCGCCGGACCGTGGATGTTCCAGATCTATATCCTCAAGGACCGGGAGCTGACCAAGGAGTTCGTGGACCGCTGCAAGGCCGCAAAGTTCCAGGCGCTCTGCCTAACAGTGGACACGGCCCTCGCCGGCAACCGGGAGCGCGACCGGGTCACCGGCATGGTCATGCCCCCACGCTTCAGCCTGAAAAGCTTCGCGAGCTTTGCGACCCACCCGCGGTGGGCGTTTCATCTCTTGATGAATCCGGATTTCCAGCTCGCCAACGTCGCCCACCGGGTCGGCGCCTTGTCCAAGTCGACGGTCTCGCTGATCGACTACGTCAACGGCCAGTTCGACCGCACGGTCACCTGGGAGGACGTCGCCTGGCTGATCGAGCGGTGGGGCGGCCCCTTCGTGATCAAAGGTCTTCAGTCTCCCGCCGACGCAAAGCGGGCCGTCCAGGTCGGCGCCAGCGCGATCATGATCTCGAATCACGGCGGGCGCCAGCTCGACGGCGCCCCGGCGCCGGTGGACTGTGTCGGCCCGATACGCGACGCCGTGGGTGACACGCTCGAGCTGATCGTCGATGGAGGAGTTCGTCGCGGGACGCACGTGATCAAGGCGCTAGCCCTGGGAGCGAATGCGTGCTCGATCGGCCGGCCATATCTCTATGGTCTGGCGTCGGGTGGGCAGGTGGGTGTTGAGCGGGCTCTGACGCTGCTCCGGGCTGAGACCGAGCGAAGCCTGGCGTTGCTTGGCTGCCGTAACATCGGCGAGCTCCGGCCGGATCATATCCGGCGGGTCGGGATCGGAGTCGGGGGGCCGGCGGCTGCCGGTTAGGCACCGTCCGGTATTCCCGGGCCGGTCGCCGGTCCGGTTCGACACCAAGCCGAGCGGCCCATGACTCGAGCGTGGGCGGATCGACGAGATCCTCGCCGATCGCCGGCATTTGATAAGTGTCGCGAAGATGACGGTCCGACTTGCCGATCTGGTAGCAACGCAGCTGGCTCCCCACGGGTCACCGGGACCCGTGATCGGTTGGGGCGAGAGTTGGGTGGCGGCCCCCTTTCGAAACCCGCTTCTCCTCGGGCAGGATTCGGCGTGATCCGACTCGTGCAACACGGACCTGTCACCCAGGTCGAATGCAGCAGCGTTCGGAGCCGCGCTATCGGCTTCGGCGTCAACGCGTTTCTCTATCGGGGGCTGCTGATCGACACGGCCTTCCCCGGACTCCGGCGCGAGTTCGACGCATTCCTCGCGAGCCAAGCAATCGCCGGCGCCGTCCTCACCCATCACCATGAAGACCACTCCGGCAATCTCGATCTGCTCATCGCCCGCGGCATTCCGGTGGATGCCGCTGCCGAGACGTTGCTCGAGGTCCGCAAGCCGGGCGGCCTCCCATTCTACCGGCTGTGGACGTGGGGCCGGCGTCGCGTTCCCACCGGTGACCCGATCTCGTTCCAGGCTCCGGGCCTCGAGCTGATTCCAACTCCTGGGCACTCCGAGGATCATCAAGCCGTCTGGGACGCCGCCGAAGGGGTCGTCTTCGCCGGCGACCTCTTTCTCGGCGTCAAGACTCGGATGGTCAACGCGTGGGAGACACCGCGGAAGACGGTGCCGAGCCTTCGGCGGGTGATCGCGCTCGCACCGCGAATCTTGTTCGACAGCCATCGCGGTGTGATCGACAAGCCGGTGGAGGCGCTGCGCGCGAAAGCGGATTGGCTCGAGGAAACGATCGGCGCGATCGATCGGCTGATTGCAGCGGGGCTTCCAGATCGAGCGATCAGGGACCGCGTCCTCGGCAAGGAGGGCCCGCCCGCCGTGCTATCCCGCGGGGAGCTCTCGAAGCTGGCGCTGGTCCGCGCGCTCCGGAGGACGGCCTGAGCGGTGTTGTGAAGACGAAGCTGAGGCTGACCACGTCGACCTGCTGCTCGAGGCGGGTCTGATCGAGGTTGCGCGAACCGTCCGTTGGCGCGGGGTCGAGGAACCGGTCTTCAGGGCATCGGCGCGCCCATTCCAGGTCGATGGCAACCTGCTTGCCATGCGCCCCGGCCGAAAGGCCAAACGCACCTGAAGCGACGGCCAGCTCCAGCGAGAGCTGGTGGACGTCGTTCCTGCCGTGTCACTCCTCGACGCCCGTTCCGGTTCCGTAATTCGCGCTGCGGAATGGCACCACGACCGACACGATGGATCAGTCGATGACCGATCCCGACCTCAATAGCCCGCTTGGCGACCAGCCGCACACCCTCCGACCTTCGTCCCCCGAGTGGAAGTGGGCCGGTGGAGACCCGCGCTGGGCCGTCGGCCTGATGCGCGACCAGACCCGGCGTTCCTGGCTGGTACCCCTCCTGGCGGTGCCGATTGCCCAGGTCGTCACTGCGTCCGACATGCCCAGGGCGTTCCTGCCCCTGGAAGATGAGGAGGTCGTCGAGGCGAGTGATCTCGGGCGCGCCGTGCTCGCCGCGGCTGAGCGGATCCAGGGAAGCCCGGGCAGCGAGCTGACGCCGCGCGAGGCGCTTTCCGTCGTTGGGCTCGCCATGCTCTATCACGGGCTCGTGGGACAGCTCTTCCTCATGAGAGGGGTTGCCGCGGCCATGCTCCGGCTTCCGGCCGGGCTCGCCGGCGAAGGCTTGGTCCGCCAGCTCGCCGGGGCGATCGGTGAGCGGCCAGAGACTCCCGCGCGCCTCGCGGTGCTCGCGGAGCCGCTGCTCAGTCACTTAGCTCGCGAGGACCGGGGCCGCAGCTTCCTGCCGGTGCCCCACGCGTTTTTCACGCCCATCGCTCGCGCCTTCGATCGACGCTGCTACGAGCTCGGGTTCTGCAACTGGGCCGACGCCCTCCGGCACGCCGCGTCCGTTTGGACCGCCGAGGCGTGGCGCGGGCTGCTGATGGCCTACGCGGCCGGGTCAATCCCCGCGCTCATCCAGACGTTCGACGAACACGATGCCGGGGCTCGGCCGGCCCCTGTGGTTCAAGCGCTGCCGCCGACCGGAAAGCCCAAGGGGGAGAAGCGCTGGAAGCGGTCCGACGAGCGAGAGCTGAACCAACTCCGCGAAAGATTGGCAGCCGCCGAGACAAAGGCCGAGTCCGCCCGGGCGGCGGCGACTGCGGCGCAGCTCCGGGAAGCCGAGCTGGTGCATGCCCGCGACCGGGCTCAGGCACGCGTCATCGAGCTTTCCGCGCGGGTCGAATCGTTCGAGCGCGACCTCAAGGATGTGAGAGGAAGGCTCGCCGTGCACGAAGCAACCATCCGCAGGCTGACGGACCCCGGCACTCCGGAACCGACGGTGCCGGAACCCATCGCCCCGCCGCCGTTACCGACCAATCTCCTCCATGGGCGAGCGGTATTCTTCTTTACCGGTGTTGCTCGAGGAAGCGTCGCCCGCGCCCAGGCAGAATCGCTCCGCGCGCTTGGGGCGGTGGACATCCGGTTGTACGACATGGGGCAGGGAAGGCCGGGTCCGAACGTATTCCCGCCGGGATCGGTGGTCATCGTGGACGTCCGATTTGTCGGGCATTCACAGACCGAGGAGATCGAAGCCAGAGTACGCCGGTCGGATGTTACCTATTTGGTGCTGCAAGCGGGCGAGGGCGGCCTCGCGGCGCGGGTGGCGGAGCGGCTGGCAGGCGGGCGCGGATGATCGGAAGCCGGAAGTCGAAATCGGGAGACCCGGTCGGGCCGGCGTGCGGCGACCGTGATCCGAGCGGCGCCCCCACGCGTCCCGACTTCCGATTTTCCGACTTCCGCCGCCTCCCTACTCCGCCCGCATCGCGCCGACCGGATCGATGCCGCTCGGCCGGCGGGCTGGAAGCCAGCAGGCCAACAACCCGGTTCCTGGTGCGCACAATCAAGAGCTCAAGGGTTCGGCTCGGCGCCAGCCTTTGCGCCGTTCTCGTCGTTGCACCGCTCTCGGCCCAAGCCAAGCTCCTCGTCGCGCGCGAGACCTCCCTCGGCGTCCGGCATCGGGCATGGTCAGCCAGACGCTCTCCACGAGCGCCGCCCAGCGTCTTGCGTACGTAGTGAAGACTACGAGCGGTGAAGCCGTCGTGCTCGACGGAGTGGTCGGCCGCACCTATTCCATGGTTCCGATGACCAGGTTGACCGAGGCAGGGCGCACGCGTCCGATCGTGTTCAGTCCGGACGGCAAACGGATTGCATACGTCGCGTCGAAGGCCGGCCGTTGGCTCGTCGTGGTGGACGGCGTCGAGGGGAAGGCGTTCGATCGCATCGGGGTTGGCGCGCCCGTCTTCAGTCCCGACAGCCGACGTGTGGCGTACATCGCGGAAATCGCGGGTAAGACCATGGTCGTGATCGACGGCATCCCGGGCCCGTTGTTCGATGATATCGGCCAGTCGCGGCCGAAGTTCACCGCCGACAGCAAGCACCTCGTCTACTCGGCTCGTCGCGACAACCGGGGCTTCATCGTTGTCGACCGGACCGAAGTCGGAGGCAGCGAGTTCGTGGGCGATCCCGTCTACAGCGAGTCCGGTAGGCGGCTCGCCTATGCCGTCCTCAAGAACGATGGCAACGTCGACTGGTGGTCCGTGAAGCTGGATGGCGTCGCGGGACGGCCGTATCGGCACATCGGGAACAACCTGGTCTTCAGCGGGGATGGGCGGCATTTTCTCTACCGCGGCGGCGACTCGCTCGACTATGTCGTGGTCGATGAGGTGCAGGGGCGCGGGTACGGAACCATCAAGGAGAACAGCTACGGGTTCAGCAAAGACGGGGCGCACGTCGCTTTCGTCGCCGGGGACGGCGGCCGGGAAGGTGAGCCGTTCGACGACGTCACATCCTTTCCCGAGTTCGCTCGGGATGGCCGCGTTCTTTACATTGCGAAGCGCGGAGCGCGGCAGTACGTGGGCGTCGACACCACCGTGACACCGTTCGACCAAGTCTCCACTGCGTTCATAACGACCGCCGGCCGGCTGGTGGTGGTCGCCCGTCAGGGCGCTCGCTGGAATGCGATCGTCGATGGAGCGGAGGGCCGGCCGTATCCGGAGCCGCCCGGTCCGTTTGCCGTGAGCCCCGACGGAAGCCGGATCGCCTACGCGAGCGGGCGGGGATCGAAGCGGCTTGTGGTGGCCGACGGGATCGAAGGATCGCTCTATGACGAAGTCCAAAACATTGGGTTTGCGCCGGGCGGGCAGGTCGTCTACACCGCGAGGCGGTTAGGCAGGTATCGGGTCGTAGCGGATGGAGTGGAGAGCCCGGCCTACGACGAGATTCTGTCGTTTCCGTACGCCGATGAGTTGCAACCCGGGTCGCTCACCATGCTGGCTCGTCGGGGTACGAAGCATCTGCGGGCTGTTGTCGAGTGGAAGAGATGACCGGCCGGTGACCTGTTCACGGAAAGTTGGTGGCGGACCATGGTCGCATACTTCAACGGACAATTCGTTCCCAAGGAAGAGATCCGGATCTCGCCCGACGATCGGGGGTTCCTGTTCGGCGACGGCCTCTACGATGCGACCGCGGGCTACGGCGGCAAGTTCCTCGCTTTGGACCGCCACCTCGCTCGGCTCGAACATGGTCTGCACGAGGTCGGAATCGCCGGGATCGACGTCCACAGTCTGGCCCCGGTCCACTACGAGCTGCTTCGGCGCAATGGGCTCGAAGACACGTGGGCGCTCGTCTACGTCCAGGTCACCCGCGGCGTGGCACCTCGCGGCCATGCGTTTCCGGCTCCGAGCGTGCCGCCCACGGTCTATGCGTACGCGTCGGCGGTCGTCACGAGATACGACCCCATCAAAGGGGTCAAAGCGATCACGACGCCGGACATCCGCTGGTCGCGCTGCGACCTCAAGACCGTCAATCTCATGCCTAACTGTTGGGCGAAGACTCAAGCGAGAGATGCGGGCGCCTTCGAAGCGATCTTCATTCGAGACGGGGTCGCCGTCGAAGGAACTCATACGAGCCTGTTCGCGGTGATCGACGGTGTGGTGTGCACCGGTCCG
Organism: Gemmatimonadota bacterium; assembly: GCA_039933355.1. Taxonomy (GTDB): domain Bacteria; phylum Gemmatimonadota; class Gemmatimonadetes; order Gemmatimonadales; family GWC2-71-9; genus SHZU01. The sequence continues at coordinate 18,302 of JBDTOH010000012.1, forward strand.
AAGAGCAACTATCTGCTCCCGAGCGTCACCCGCGAGCTGGTCCTGGATCTCTGCCGCCGGAACAACATCGCCTCTTGCGAGACGCCCGTTCACCTGGCGTATTTGCGCCGAGCGGAAGAAGTGTTCCTTGCCGGTACGACGAGCGAGGTGTTGCCGGTCGTCGACCTGGACGACGTTCCTGTTGGAGGAGCAAGCATTGGTCCCACAACCCGAAGGATCCAGCGCCTCTTCCGCGAGCTCACCCGGACCGGAACGAGCTGACGGCGATAACCGCTCGACCGCCTCCGATATTGCCGATGCGGTGCGCACGGGCGCAGTCTCCGCCGTGGCGGTGCTCGAGCGCTACATCGACCGGATTCAGTCGGCGAATCCCGACATCAATGCGTTCACCCATCTGAACCTCGAATCGGCGCGGGCCGTCGCGCGTTCGATCGACGAATTGGTCGGTCACGGCGCCGACCCGGGACCGCTTGCCGGCGTACCGCTCGGCGTCAAAGACACCGAAGACTGTATCGGCATGCCCACATGGCATGGGTCGACTCTGTACCGAGATCGACCCGTTGCCCGCGCCGATTCCGCCCTGGTTGCCCGAGCCCGCGCGGCCGGAGCGGTGCCGGTTGGCAAGACCGCGGTGCCTGAGCTCGCTCTCCACGCGATCACTTCGTCGCCGGTGTCCGGAACCACCCGGAATCCCTGGGACCCTGCGCTCACGCCCGGTGGGTCGAGTGGCGGGTCGTCCGCGGCGGTGTCGTCCGGGATGGTGCCGCTTGGCACCGCCACGGACGCGGGAGGAAGCACCCGCTCGCCGGCGGCGTTCACCGGCCTGGTCGGGCTCAAACCGTCGCATGGGAGGATCAGCCAGCAGGTCGCGAGCGATCTCCTCGACGTGGGCTGCGTGAGCCTAACGGTTCGCGATACGGCCCGGTTCCTGGATGTGTGTTCCGGCCCCCACAGCGCGGACCGGACGGCACTGCCGCAGGCCGACCAGCGTTATGAGGACCTGATCGAGCGGTTGGACGTCCGCGGGCTTCGCGCCGCCTGGTCGGACGACCTGGGATTCGTTCCGACCGAGCCGGAATGCATCGAGGTCGCTCGCAGAGCTGCGGAGGCGCTGGCTCAGGCGGCGGGGCTTCGATGGATCGATCGCCGCTTCGTCATCCCGAACCCTCGCTTGGCGTGGGTGGCCGCGTACGTCGTCCCGCTCCGCGCGGAGCTCGAGCTGGACGGAATCTGGCCGGATCGAGCGGGCGAGATGACGCAGCGAGCGCGGGCTCGGTTGAGTGAGGTCGACGACTACCGGCCGGCGGACCTTGCGCGGGCCGCGCGCCTGCGCCTGGATGTGGAGCGCACGAGCGGTGCGTTCTTCGAGGGGGTGGACATCCTCTTCACGCCGACCACTGCCGTCGTATCGCTCCCCGCCGAGGGGCCGATCCCGGAAGAGATCGCGGGGCGCGACGCGAGGGCCACCGGTCCCGAAGCGCATCTCACCTTGGCGAATCTGACCTGGCAGCCCGCGATCTCGGTCCCGGCCGGGCCCAGCCGCACCGGACTGCCGATCGGGCTTCAGATCGTCGGCCGACGAGGCCGTGACGACTGCGTGCTCCGATTGGCGCGAATACTCGAACAAGTCAATCCGTGGCCGCTCCACGCCCCAGCCTACCGCTCCCGCTGAGCCGCGACGTTATGTTTCGCGAAAACCGCACGAAAGCCAAGCTCCGCTCCGGTCAGCCGGTGTTCGGCGTGATCGGTCCGACCGGCGATCCCGAGCTGGCAGAAATAGTCGGCCTCTGCGGATACGACTTCTACCTTTTGGACGCCGAGCACGGCAGCGTGACCCCGCGCGAAGCCGCGAACGTGGCGCGGGCATGTGAGGCCGTCGACATCACGCCGCTCGTTCGCGTCGGCACCCGCGACCCCAAGACCATTCTCCAATATCTCGACGCGGGCATGATGGGGATCATGTCGCCCGACTGTACCTCGGTTGAGCAGGTGCGCGCGCTGGTCCGCGCCATCAAATATCCGCCGGACGGTGAGCGAGGGCTCGGCGCCGCCCGAGCCGCCCGATACCTGCTCGGCCCGATGCCGCAGGCCGACTATGTTGCGGCAGCCAATCGAGAAACCATTGTGTGGCCGCAGCTGGAAGATGCGGCCGCCCTGGGTCAGCTGGCTGAAATCGTCGCGGTCGCAGGGATTGACGGCCTCGTGATCGGACCGCGGGACCTCGCGCTCAACATGGGTTTCCCCGACGGTCCAAACCACGCTGAGGTTCAGGCCGTCATCGACCAAGTGCTCGAGACCTGCCGAGGCCGGATCCCAGTGGGGACGACGGCAGCAACGGCTGAGGCCGCCAACGTCGAGCTGGCCCGCGGCGCCCGCATTCTCTTCAACTCGATTCCTAACCTGCTGCGGCACGGTGCGCGCACGTTCCTTGACGGCGTGCGACGATGACATCGCCCACCGGGCCAAGGCGTGGCTTCGTCCCTTCTCCGCCGCAACTCACACCATTCGTCTGGTAGCTTTGCCTGGCGCGGACTAGGTTCGCACGCAACGTCATGAAGGAGAGCCCGTGCGCGCGCTGATCGCGGTCGTGTTGGTGCTTGCTGGCGGAGACGCTTTTCGTCGGCAAGCACCGGCCGTTACACGCCTTGGCTCACCCGATGCGGTGCTCCCGCACGACTTCAGTCAAATTCGCGGTGTGGTCGAACGGCGGGGCGGCCGCCTTCTAGTGACCGATCGGATCGCGGAGGCCCTCCTCGCCGTCGACTTCAACGCGCGCACCGCGACGAGGATCGGCCGCACCGGCGGCGGACCGGAGGAGTATCGGCTTCCCGGCCGTCTCGTCCCGTTGCCGGGGGATTCGGTCCTGCTCATCGATGAAGGGAACGATCGGCTGGCCGTGATCGGGCCCGACGATCGAATCCACCGGACCTTTCACGCGCGCACGCCGGAATTGAGCGTCGGCCTCACACCTCGCGCAGTCGATTCCGCGGGCCGCTTCTACACGATGATTCCCGATTGGGTTCTGTTTGGGATGCGCCAGCCGAGCGACTCCCTTCCGATCGTTCGGTTCGCGATGGGAGCGGAACGGCTCGAGCGGATCGGCTGGATTCATCCGGCGCCGCAACCACCGCCGCCGCCGCGACGAGATCGGCCTCGGATCCCGATGCTCATCTTCGGAGCGGGAGACAGCTGGGCGGCCTCGCCGGGCGGCCGGATCGCGATCGTCCACGCCGCTCCCTACCGGATCGAATGGATCGAGCCTAACGGTACGCGTGCGACCGGGCCGGCAGTCGCCTGGGAACCGCTGCCGGTGACGGCGGCGGATCGGACGGCGTACACGAAGGATTTCCTCGCCACGTCGGGGATCGGCGGTAAAGGCGGGCCCGGTGGCGCTCCGGGCGGGCTCTCCGCGGTGCCGGCCGAGCTCCAGACCGACGCGCGGGTGCCGGAGATGGTGGCGAACACGGCCTTCGCGAAGACCCGGCCGCCGTTCACCGATGCGGCGCCGAGGATTGCCCCCGACGGCCGGTTGTGGGTCGAGCGCTCCACCCCGCTCGGCGCGCCGTCGACCTGGGACGTTTTCGACGAGCGCGGCCGGCCGGCGGCCCGGGTGGAGCTGCCGCGCGGCCGCCGGCTCGTCGCGTTAGGTGCCGGCGCCGTCTACCTGGCGGCGCTCGACGCCGACGGGCTCGAACATCTGGAACGCTACCGGCCGGGCTCGGTGCCGGCCGGCCCGGCCCGATAGTTACTTTCTCGTCTTGGTCAGCTTGCCTAACGGTCCTAGGCTGAGCGATCCGTCCTTCTCGATTCCGAACCCGATCCCGTCCGCCATGCCGCCCCTCGCATCGTGGATGAGCAGGCTGTCGCCCTTGACCTCGTAGGTCATCGGCCGGCCTTCCTGCCCCTGCATCGATACGACCTTGCCTCCCGCGAGCTCCATCGCGAACTCGCCTGAAACGCTGTTGTAGTACTTCCCATCGACCCCCCCTCCGGAGCAGCCGGTCGCGAGGACGGCTACCAGGGCAAAGGGTGCTGCGAATCGAGTCCGGAGGCGGCGAACGGGCATCTGGTGCTCCTGGCGTTGGCAAGCGGATTGGATTGGACCGAGGCGATTGTCCTCCCTTGCCATTGCGTGGAGACGGCGAGTTTCCCGTCAAACCCGCGCCGGGTACGCTGCCCTCGACCCGGAGGTGACCGCCGCGCGAGATGTAAGGACTCCATCTCGTCGCGCGGATCGCCGGTCAAGCGGAACCCCGGTGACGCAACAAACGTAAGCAAAGTGTACCGAATCGATTCGCGTTCATGATTTCCGGCTTGCCTGGCTTTGCCGTAACCCTATCATGGTCTGGTCGGTCGGCCCCTCGGCCGGCATCGGTTCAACCTCTACCGCGGATGACCCATATGACCGCTGCTTCGTTTGCCCGCTGGAGTGCTCGACTCCCCACCATCGCCTCGGTCGGGCTTGCCCTGTCGATGACCCGCGGATCCCTGGCTGCGCAAGCCGCGCCGGAGGTCGCCCGGCTCAAGCAGGCCTATCTCGCCGATTTCACGGATCTCGAGAAGAAGCTCGTGGCGCTCGCCGAGGCGTTCCCGGCGGAAAAGTTCAGCTGGCGGCCAATGGATGGAGTGCGGTCGGTGGGCGCGGTCGTCGGACTCATCGCCGGCGAGAACTACGGCTTCCCCCGCTCCTACGGCGGGAAGGCCCCGACCGGCGTGCCGAGTGAAGAGGCGCTGGAGAAGCTGACCGACAAGACCGCGCTCGTGCGACACCTGCGCGAGTCGTTCGCCGCCGCCAAGCAGGCGATCGCGGCCTGGTCCGGCAAGCCGGAGGGGCCGATCCAGCTTTGGGGGGAGGGTCGGACCCTTGCAGGCGCGTTCATGGTCGTCATGGCCGACCAACACGAGCATCTCGGCCAGTTGATCGCGTATGCCCGGATGAACCGGATCGTGCCGCCCTGGTCCAAATAGGTCCCAGCGATTCGGACTCAGTCGCCGGGATGGTACTGACGCTCAATGTGACCGGTGAGCTGTGACGGGTAGAAGTACACGTCCCGGAGGTCGCCGGTGCTGTACCGCATTGCTTGATCGTTGAAGTGCGGGGACGACGGGTTGCCGTTTTCCCCGCCGGCGGTGACCGCTTTGGCTCGGACGCTGTCGCCGAACTCGACGACTGCGACGAAGCTGTTGCCGCTCGTCCCGTACCTCTTTTTCGTCCCCTTGTAGGCGCGGGCACCGAATGAAGCCAGGGAACCCCATTCCGCGGATGTGAAGCCCACTGGGATGCTCGGCTCCGCATCGTTGAACGGCTGGACGATGTCACCGGTGAGCCGCTGGAAGCGATTGATGTCGCCCCACGGCGTGTTCCACGTCCCGAAGTCGGCGGCGAGCGAATCGGAGGCCTCGCCCAGGGCATCGAGCCGCTGCCCCGCGGTGACCTTGGTCGCGAGGTACTGCTCCGGCGACACGCCCGCTTTGGCGACCTCGGCGCGCACGCGGCGCCATAACGCCTCTCCCCAATAGACGGCGAGGGACGTCGGCACCGACGTCGCGGACCACCGGAAGTCCCACCCGCGCAGCAGTGCGATCTGGTCGGCCAGCTTCGCCTTGAGCGGGTTAGCCGCAGCGGTTCGATCGTACGCCGCGACCAGAGGTGGGATGAACGTTGCGAACGCCGGAAGGTAGCTGTCGTAGGCGGCCGCGATCAGAGAATTGGGCGTGAAGTCCTTCTTGTTGTCCAACACCCGGATCGCATGGGTTCCGCGGGCGTTCTCGCCTCCGGTTTCGACATACCTCGGATAGTCCTTCTGCTTCGGGCTGTTCGATCCGGCCGCCGACCAGGGAGCGTTGTTGGTGTTGTAGAGCCAGCCCGTCGCGGGATTGAGGAGTCCCGGCGCCTCGTCCAGCGAAAACAGGCCCTGCCATTCCGTCGCTGGATTGGCCCCGTCCACCGGGCGGCTCCAATCGAACTTGGGGTCGCGTTTCGGAATGAAGTTGGCGTGGAAGTAGGCGATGTTCCCCTCGGCGTCGGCGAAGACCGTGTTGTTCGAGGAGTTGGTGTGCAGCTCCATAGTCTCGCGAAAGGTCTGGTAGTTCTTCGCCTTGGTCCGGGTGTAGGACTGGGTGAGGGCCTTGAGCGGCTCCTGCATGAGCCTCACGCTCACCCACTTGCCGTCGGTCTCTCGGACGACTGGTCCGTGATGGGTCCGGTAGACGAGGAAATCCTTTGTTGCCATGCCCGTCGGGGTCTTGTAGGAGACTGCGACCTTAGTTGCCGTGACGGGTCGCTCTTCGGTTCCGTAGCGATAAGTCCAGCCGTCCGCCTTCTTCGTCACCGTCTCGAGATACTCGTCCACGTTGTCCACGCCGCTCGAGGTGTGCATCCACCCGGCATGCTCGTTGAAGCCCTGATACACGAAGAACTGGCCCCAGGTGACCGCGCCGTAGGCGTTCAGGCCCTCATCGCTGGCAACCTGCACCTCGGCCCGGAAGAAGAACGAGGTGTGAGGATTGATCAGCAAGAGAGCGCGGTGGGCGGTGGTGTTCGAGGGCGCGATGGCAATGCCGTTGGAGCCCGTGGGTTCCGGGCGCTGGCGCCCCGTCCAATCGGTCAGGACGGAGTCTTTCGGAGCCTTTCCGCCATAGAAAGCCTCGAGATCGCGGACGGAGACATTCTCGATGTCCCAGCCGATGCTGCCCTCGCTGAACGCCAGCGCCATCCACGGCTCGAAGCGCGTGATGACCTTTGGCTTCACGTCGGGGTGGTTGTAGAGATAGAAGTTCAAGCCGTCGGCGAAGGCGTTCATGAGCGTCTTGAGCCACTCGGGGGCGGTCGCGTATTGCGCCTTCATCGAATCGGGATCGGCGACGAGCTTCATGCGGAGATCCCGGTAGACCGCGGACTCGCCCTCCGCCTCCGCCACGCGGCCCATGGCGTTGAGGTAGTTCATCTCCACCCGGTTGAAGTCATCCTCGGCCTGGGCATACAGCAGGCCGAAGACCGCGTCGGCGTCGGTCTTGCCGTGGATGTGGGGAATCCCGTGGTCGTCTCGAATGATCGTGACGCGCTGCGCCCGCTGGTGCCAGTCGGCGACCTCTTTGCTCCCGGTTCCCTGTGAAGCGCAAGCGGCGCAGGCGGCGACGAGCACGGAAACGAGATTCTTCATGAGTGACTCGTTGTGGTGGGAGATTGATGGCTGGAATATGGAACCGGGTGGGAGGGAATCGAAGGGGGTGGGCTTGTCGCCTGGTCGCCTTCCTGAGCTATCTTGATTCATCCGACTCCCACGGGTCACCAATGAAGCCAACCATTCGCATCACGCTCCTCGCCCTCGCGTTCGGATCGATCGCGCTTCCGGCCGCCGCGCAGCGCACCAACAAACCGCCGCTTCACGGCCGTCACTGGGTCGCCATCACCGGCAAGCCGCTCGGCGCGACGGCCGGGGCGATGATGTTCGAGAAGGGCGGGAACGCGGTCGACGCCGCGACCGCCATGCTCGCGGCTGTCTGCACGATGTGGGACGTGCTGAGCTGGGGCGGGGAAACCCAGGCGCTCATCTATCATCCGGGCCTCAAGAAGGTGATCGGCATCAACGCGTTAGGCGTCGCCCCGACCGGCGCGACCCCGGAGTACTACAAGTCCAAAGGGATGAACTATCCGCCCGAGTTCGGGCCGCTCGCCGCGGTGACGCCGGGCACGCCCGGCGGGCTATTCACAATGCTCGCCGAATTCGGTACGATGAGCCTCAAAGACGTGCTCGCGCCGGCCATTCAGATGGCGGACGGCTATCCGATCGAGGCCCAGACCGCCAATAGCATCGAGTCGCAGAAGAGCTGGATCAAGCAATGGCCCTACTCGAAGGCGATCATGCTGCCCCATCTCGGTCAGCCGCGCGAAGCGCCGAGCGCGGGCGAGATCTTCACCCAAGCCGATCTGGCCGCGACGCTGCGCAAGCTCGTGGACGCCGAGCAGCAAGCGATCAAGCAGGGCAAGAACAGGAAGCAGGCGATCTACGCCGCGTATGACCGCTTCTACAAGGGCGACATCGCCGAGGAGCTGGTCCGGAGCGTTCGAGAACAGGGCGGGCTCTTCACCATGGCCGATCTCGCGGCCTGGAAAGTTAAGATCGAAGAGCCGCTCTCGACCAACTACCGGGGCATCGACGTCTACAAGTTGCCGCAGTGGCAGCAGGGGCCGGCGATGCTCCAGGCGCTCAACATCCTCGAGAACGCCGATCTCAAGTCGATGGGCTACAACAGCACGCGATATGTCCACACACTCTACCAGGCGATGAGCCTGGCGTTCGCGGACCGGGACTTCTACTACGGTGATCCGGCGTTCCCGCCCGAGTCGCCGATGAAGGGGTTGCTCTCCAAGACGTATGCAAAGCAGCGGTACGGTGAGATCAATTGGGACAAGAACGACCCAGCGATCAAGCCCGGCGACCCGTATCCGTTCCAGGGCGGCACCAATCCGCTCCTCGACCTGCTCAAGGGCTGGCCGCCAAAGCCAAAGCCGGCCGCCGCGGCGACTCTCGGCGCCGACGGCGCGTTGCTCGGCGTGCTCCCGTTCGACTCGGTCTTCCGTTCCGGCACCACGTCGGTCCAGGCTGCCGACGAAGCAGGCTGGGTCGTCTCGATCACGCCGAGCGGCGGGTGGGTGCCCGCGGTTATAGCCGGGAAGACCGGGGTCGGTCTCAGCCAGCGGGCCCAGAGCTTCGTACTCGAAGCGGCCGACGGACCGTTCAACGTGATGGAGCCGGGGAAGCGCCCCCGCGTGACCCTTACGCCGACGCTCGCGCTCAAGGACGGGAAGCCGTTCCTGTCGTTCGCGGTCCAGGGCGGCGACACCCAGGACCAGAACCTCCTCCAGTTCTTCCTCAACGTCGTCGAGTTCGGGATGACGG
>JBDTOH010000013.1:0-25994 GCA_039933355.1 Gemmatimonadota bacterium
GAGACGGCGCTGTACCAGAGGTTCAGCCTCGGGTTCATCGAGCCGGAGCTCCGGGAAGGATACGACGAGGTGGAGCGCGCAACGTCAGGCACGCTGCCGGCGCTGGTGTCGCTCGCCGATCTCCGGGGCGATCTGCACGCCCATTCCACGGCGAGCGACGGCGCCAATTCCATCGACCAGATGGCGGCCGCCGCACGCGAGCGCGGCTACGAATATCTCGGCATCACCGATCACTCGCAGAGTCTCAAGATCGCGCGCGGTGTGTCGGTGGCCGACCTCTGGAAGCAGATCCGGTACATCGACGGCCTCAACGAACGGATCGAGGGAATCCGGATCTTGAAGTCGGCGGAGGTGGACATCCTCGCCGACGGGTCACTCGACTACCCCGACGACCTGCTGGCCGCCTTGGACTACACGGTGTGCTCGATTCACTCGCGGTTCGCGCTGGGGAAGGCCGAGCAGACGGAGCGAATCCTCCGGGCGATGGACAACCCGTATTTCACGATGCTCGGCCATCCCACGGGCCGCCGCCTCCTCAAGCGGCCCGGCTATGACGTCGACATCGGCCGAATCATCGAGCACGCCAGGCAGGTGGGATGCTTCTTCGAGATCAACTCGAGCGCGGAACGCCTCGACCTGTCGGCGGAGAATGCGCGGGCCGCGGCTGTGGCCGGCGTCAAGATCGCAGTCTCGACCGATGCACACAGCGTCCGAGAGCTGGACATCGTGCGCTGTGGGATCGATCAGGCGCGGCGAGCGGGTTTGGAGAAGTCCGGCGTGCTCAACTGCCTTCCTCTCGACACGCTCGTGCACCTGTTCAAGCGGTAGTCCGCCGGTCGTCGCGCTCAGGCGGCCTTGGCCCTTCCACGCGCCGCGATACTCTGCACAATCCGCTGGGCATCCCGGCCCACTCCGTGAACCATCGTGGACGACATCGCATAGAGGAACGGCAGGCCGACGAACGAGAGGCCCGGCTCCTGGGCCACGAGTCCCTTGTGGTGGAGCGGTTCGCCTTTTTCGCCGAACACGGGAAGGTCGAGCCACGACAAGCCGGCGTGAAATCCGGTGCACCAGATGACGTTCGACACCTGGAGCGCCCGGCCGTCTGCCAGCAAGGGGAAGCCGTCTCGCGTACCCGCGACGCGAGGAACCCGGACGACGCCGACCGCCGTTAGGTGCGCGGGCTTCTGGCGAATGAGCGGGCCGCCTTGGGCCAGGACCGTGGGCCGCACCTTCCGGCCGATCGGAGTGTCGACGGTGAGCACCCGATGGAAGATGAATCGGAGCACCAGCGGCGCGAGCACGAGCCGCGCGGGAAGGCCGTCGATCCGAAACGGGATGTGGCCGGTGTCGCGGCCGGACATCCAGGTCGGGTGCCCCGCGTTCACTGCTTCGAGCGCGAGCTCCGCTCCCGAATTCCCCGCTCCCACGGCTAAGACTCCTCCCGGCCTGAGCTGCGACGGGTTCCGATAGGCGCTCGAATGAATCTGAACGATATCGGGAGCGAGCTCCGTCGCGAACCCAGGAATCTTGGGCTTCTGGTAGGCGGCCATCGCAACCACGATGTTGTCGGCCTCGAGCCGGAGGTCGCCCGCGGACACGATGTACCGGCCGGACTCTTTCCAGACCCGGTCTACCTTGACGCCGGTCCGCACCGGCAGCCGGAACTTCGCAGCGTAGGCTTCGAGGTAAATGGCCATCTCGTCCTTGGTGGGGAAGGAGTGGCCCGGCGCGGGGAAGGGCATGCCCGCGAGGCCGTCGTAGCGGGCCGGCGAGAAAAGCCGGAGCGAGTCCCAGCGGTTGCGCCAGGAATCGCCGATGCGCGGGTTCGACTCGAGGATGACGAATGGCATCCCGCGCCGGGCCAGATGATATCCGACCGAGAGGCCTGCCTGACCCGCGCCGATGATGATTGTAGGGACGTATTCCGCTGGCTTGGCGCTCATGGTGCCCTCGCTGACGTTCATCGTGTTATGGCCTAACTGCCGAACACACGATAGCCGTCGCGGACACCGCCCGCATCGGGCGAAACACCCAGATCGTTGGAGGATGTTGGAGTGGGTAGTTCTATGTAGGGTCGCGAACCAAGCCGTTCTGGTATGCGTAGGCCGTAGCGGCGGCCCGGCTCGAGAGGTCGAGCTTGACGAACATATTGCTGAGGTGGCGGGCCACGGTCTTGTCGCTGATGCCGAGGGTCGCAGCGATCGCGCGATTGGTCTTGCCGGCGGCGACGAGGCGGAGCACCTGTACTTCGCGCGCGGTCAGCTTGGCGGAGCGCGCATCGCTTGCGGGCCGGGCGAGCGCGGTAAGGATGGCGAGATCGGGACCGGCGCCCAACTGCTCGAAGGCCTGGCGGGCGGCATCGAGCTCGAGGTCGGCCGAGTCGGCGTCGCCTAACGTTCGCAACGCGATCGCGATCAGGACGCCGGAGCGGGCGCCGTCGTACGGTGTTTCGAGGTCGCGCCAAATTCCGGCCGCGGTCCGGAGCTCGGCCAGCGCGGCGCGGGGCTCGCCTTCGGCGAGGAGCACGGCGCCCGCGGCGTGAGCGGACGCGGCTCGCAGCAGCGGCGAATCGTAGCGGGCGGCGACGACGGCCAGCTCGTTTGCCGCGGTGCGGGCCGCGGCCACCTCGCCGGTAGCAAGCGCGATCTCGACGTAGGCGGGGAGGAGACGCGGCCTAACGCAACCCTCGCGGACCTCCTCCATCGCGCGAGAGATCGCGGCCCACGCGGCAGGCGTCTTTCCCTGACTCGAGCGGAGCAGGGCAAGGCCGGGCTGAGGGTCGCGGCCGTACCGGCCGGCCTCCCGGTACGTGGCTTCGGCCTTCTTGAAATCGCCGCGGAGCCGGTGCAGCTCGCCGAGCTGATATGCAGCGGCGCCGATGGCGCGATCGACGGGGGGCCGGGACAGCCGGTCATGGGCGCGGCCCGCCTCTTCGGCGGCTCCGGGCCAAGCGCCGCCGAGCTGCATCAGCTCGGCCCGGTGAATGAGGCAGCGGCCGCGGTAGGGAAACGTCTCGGGCTGTCGGGCACACCACTCGCTCAGGGCGTCGGTCCATTCCCGGGCGCGGCGGAGATCGAACACCTCGTGGCAGGCCTCGATCACGCTGCAGTACACGGCGCCGATGACGACCGGCGACACTTCGCCCGCCGCGATGGCCGCCATCGCCTCGTCGAGCAGCGCCATGCCGCGAGCGGTCTGGCCCAGGCGGATCAAGGCGCGGCCGTGACCTTGGCGGGCGAGCGTCGTCAGGTCGGCGTCGCGAAACCGATCGCCGATCCCGACCGCTTGCACGAACGTGGTCTCGGCTGCGGCGGGGTCGCCCTCGAAGAGCCGACGAGCCGAGCCGGCCAGGAGGAGGTAGCCGCGCTCGACGCAGTCGTTTTGACCGTCCTCCAGCACGCGCCATCCGCGCGCGATCCACCCGCCGCCTTGAGCCGTCTCGCCACGGAGCATGAGCGGCATGGCGATCCAGAAGGCGCAGCGCGCGGCGCGCGCGGCGTCGCCGCGATCGAGGAAGGCGTTATGGGCGCGAGTCAACATCTCGGCGCTCGCGGCATCCATGCCGAGCAGGTTGGCGGCGAGGGCGACGCGCTGGAGATCCTCGGGGTCGAGCGGGCGCTCGCGATCGGCGTCGGATAGCTGGGCGTAAGTGTCTTCCCAGGCTTGACGCTCGAACGACTCGCGGCCTCGCTGCAGGCTACCGGTCATGGACATCGTCTGCTTGGCAGATCATCAATGGCAAGGTCGACGGTAAGTGCACAGGTTTCCAAGGCTTCGGCGCCTGCGAAAAATACGCTTCGCCGGGGCCGCTCGCTTGGGAGCGATCGCGCCGGCTCGACGGGCGAGAAATGAGGGGTCTTCTTTCGCGCGGCGACCCCGGCCGTTTGCCGCAAGGACAACATATCGCTTCATTTCGGTCGAGTGGGAGAGCGCGACTTCGGTCGAGCGCCGATGCAGTCAACGCCATAATGTCAGGGGCTCGCGCGACAGAATGTCCATCAGCGTTCGGGCGATAACGGCGGCGGACATCGAGGGCCGGCTTCCGGCGTTGACCTTGCTGCTCAAGGACTCGGTGAATGGAGGAGCGTCGCTCGGGTTCTTGGCGCCGCTCGAGGACGATGAAGGACGGGACTACTGGCGGTCGCTCGGGCCGGAGCTCGAAGCCGGTTCCCGGCTGCTCCTGGCCGCCTCCGCCGGCGATCGACTGGTTGGCTCGGGGCAGCTGACGATGCCTCGGCTGCCTAACGCGCGGCACCGGGCGGAGCTCCACAAGCTGTTCGTCGACACCAGGCAGCGAGGGCAGGGGATCGGGCGGGCGCTCATGAATGCGCTGCACGGGGCGGCTCGGGAGCGGGGACGTTCGCTGATCCTGCTCAACACGCGGCGCGGAGAGCCTCCCGAAGGGTTCTACAAGGGGCTCGGTTATCGGGAGGTGGGGGTGGTACCGGGGTACACGGTTGGGTTGGCCGGAGAGCGATATGACACGGTTGTGCTCTACAAGGAGATCGAGGGGCCAGGGCCTACGGGTTAGGGCTTGGGGTCGGGATCAGGGAAGGGGAACGTGCCTCTGCTCGACATGCAGTTCCCGGTCCCCGTCAGTGCCTACTTCCCACTGGCCATTTGCTCGCACGAATCGGCGCACCGGCGGCACGTCTCAGCGCACGTATCCATCATTGCATCACCGTCCGACATCCGGGCGCATTCTGCCGCGCAGGCTCGGCACACTTCGGCGCACGCGCCACAGGTGAGGCGGTGACGCTCGGAGCCGCGGAGCATGAAGTCGGCGCTGGTTTGGCAAATCTCCGCGCAGTCGAGCAGCAGCGCGATATGACGTGGCGCCGCGTGGTCGGCGCCCATTCCGAGGCAGTGCTGGGCTGTCTCCGTGCAGACGGCGTGGCAGCGCTGGCACGCGTCGATGCACTCCTGCATCATGCGGGTGTGACCTGGTGCCGAATGGGTCGCTTTGTCCATGGAGTCCTCCCGTGCAGTGCGATGGAGGCCGACGGCCGGATTCGCGGATCCGGCGGCGAATTACCAGGGGACGAGTGGCTGGACCGAATCAGACACTCGTGGCGGAGCCCAACCCTGTCAGCGAGGGACCGAACGCGGGCGGCGGACTTCCGGCGCCGGTCCCGAGCTCTGCCGGCTAGGTCCCTGGCTCCGCTCCGATGACACACCGGGTCGGCGGGGACGATCGGTCGATGCGCGCCCCGATCCCCGCTCGAGAATTCTCGGCGAGGTTCACGGCGCGGCAGTGCTGATCGATCGTGACGAGAGTTCTGCGGCGAAGAAGAAGCCGAGGGGTGGGTGAGCCGGGTTGGTCAAATCGCGATGTTGCCGCGGACCGACGCCGGCGGCGTCGAGAAGGGTCCGCCCCGCTCGGAGTTTGCTCGAACAGCGTGAAGTAATATCGGTACGCCTGCTCGGACAGGGCGATCTGTCGCATTTCGACGGACGGGCCCGGCTCGACCACCTCCTCATCGTATGGCTCATAACCGATAACCTTGCCGCCATCGTAGAAACGGTCGTCGCTGATGATGCGGAACCGGGTGCCGGGGTCGGTGCTGGTTCGCGGCGTTCCGCCCACGGTTAGCTCCCAAAGATAGTAGTTGTGAGCACCGGGTGGATCGGTGTAGTCGATGGCTGCGCGAAAGCCGGCGGAGTCCCGGCCGATGCCTTTGGGCTCGAACTTGAGGTAGCGCGAGCCGATCGGAGGGGCTGCGGTGCGAGCAGCCGGGAGCGGTTAGGGCCACTGCGGCGCGAGCTCAGTGCTTCGGGGCGGCGTTAGGCGAGCCGGTCACGGCCTTGAGGACCCCGTCAATCGCGACCCGGGTCGGAAGGCTCGGCCGGTCCGGGAGGATGTTCCAGCCGGTGAAGACGATGACCATGTCGTATTCCGGCACGACGATCGGCCGCTGGCCGCCGAAGCCGGAGCCCGCAAATGCCAGCTTCGAGCCGTCGCCATAGGGATAGAGCCACCACTTGTACCCGTACTTGACGCCGCCGGACACGGCGATGCTCGGCGCGATCGAGGCCTTCACCCATTCCGGCTGGACGATGGCTTTTCCGTCCCAGACGCCGTCCTTGAGAAACAGATAACCGATCTTCGCGAGATCGTGGACCTCGAGATAGAGGCCGCCCTCTGTGTCAACAGCGCCGGTGGGCGTGCGCTTCCAGAACCAATGCTGGATTCCGAGCGGGGTGAAGAGGTACTGGTGGGCGTATTCCTCGATGTCCTTGCCGGTTGCGACCCGGAAGATCTGCGAGAGCAATTCGGTTGCCCCGCTGTTGTAGTTGAAGACGGTGCCGGGCTCCACGGCCATCGGGCGGTCCACCGTGTACTGAATCCAGTCGGGGCTCGCCTCCATGACGCTCGCGGTGTTGTTCGGGTCGTTGTATGGAAGCCCTTCGTTCCAATCGAACCCGGCGGTCATCGTGAGGAGATGCCGGATCGTGAGGCGCCGCTTGCGGTCGTCGAGGTTGGCGACCTTGGTCGTATCGAAGAACGTGAGGATCGGCGTATCGAGCGACGGGAATTCCCTTCGCCCAGCGGCGACACCGATCACGACCGACGTGACGGTCTTCGTGACCGACTGAAGCGAGTGGAGGTTCCCGCGCTGATAGAACGGATGCCACCACGGGTTGAGATAGTTGTACGGGCCGGTCGGATCGTGGGCGTTGAGGGCACCGGGCTTGCCAGCGTCGGGGCCGTTGATCCGGTCGTAGTCGCGCTTGTAGGAGCGGTCGAACGCGACCTTCCCATGCCGAATGACCAGCATCGCATCCACGTGTCCGTACTTGCCGCTCGCGATCTCGGCATCGAGGGCCGAGAGCACTTTCGCATCCAGACCGACAGCGGCGGGCGTGGTTGTGGGCCAGCGGTTCGTGGGCCACTGGGTTTGGGCTGCCGCGGCCTGAGGAAGGAGGGAGGCAACGACGAAGGCGGTGAGCGGGAACTGGGCGCGCATCGGGCTTCCTCTCGGGATCTTCGAGTGAGTGCCGGGGGTACTCGTTCGGCCGTTTGCGGGTGGTGGCCCACGCCCGGCGGTCGGATCGATCGTAGGACGGCGAATCGGGATCGCCGGCAAGGCGTTGGCCGTTCGTTCCGACGAGCGGAGACAGGTTGACGTACTAGCCGAACCGTCGCCGCCGCCTTAAAGTAGGCAATTCGTCGCCCGCCGCTACTCGGATCACGGTGGGAGCGACAATTCCCCCTCACCCAAAGGAGATGGCTTTCTATGTCGTTCCGTCAGGTCAGGTTGGTACCCGGCCTCGTGGCTATTGCCGCGATGGCCGGCTGTGAATCCGGCACCGCTCCGCTCGACAATACTCCACCGGCACAGGCGACGGTTGGCCGTGTCACGGCCAATGCGACGGTGTCCGTGTTCGCAACCGGACTAAAATTTCCCCGAGGCCTAGCGTTCGGGCCAGGCGGGGACCTTTTCGTCGCGGAGGCGGGGTCGGGCGGCACGATGGCCACCACTCCAGTTCAATGTGATCAGGTCGTCCCGCCGGCCGGGCCCTACGCCAACGGGCCGACTGGCCGGATTTCGCGGATCAATAAGCAGGGCGTCCGGACCACAGTGGCGGATGGCTTCCCGTCAGGCATCAACGGCTTCGGTGACGTGCTCGGTGTGGCGGATGTCGCCTTCATCGGCAGCAACCTCTACGCGCTGGTGGCGGGCGGCGGCTGCTCCCACGGCTCCGCTGATGTCCCGGCAGAAGTGGCGCTAGTCCGACCGGGACAGAGCACGTGGTCGAAGCTCGCCGACCTGAGCAAATATCAGGCGGCGAACCCGGTCCAGGCACCCGCAGCCGGTGACTTCGAGCCGGACGGCTCGTGGTATGGGATGATCCAACAGAACGAAACCCTGGTGGCGGTTGAGGCCAACCACGGCGAGGTCGTTCGGATCACTCGGCAAGGCAATGTGTCCCGGATCGCCGATATCTCCGCGCTCTATGGTCACATCGTTCCGACCGTCGTCGCCCAATGGGGCGGGAACCTCTACATCAGCGAGCTCGGGACGTTCCCGCTGGTCAATGGGTCGCAGACGATTCTCAAGATCGATCCGCAAGGGAACGTCACCCAAGCCGCGACCGGATTCACCACGGTGCTCGGGCTCGATTTCGATGCGCGAGGCAGGATGTACGTGCTCGAGACCACGGCCGGTCCATTCTTCCCAAGCCCGGGCACAGGACGGGTGATTCGGGTCGATCTGCAGGGAAACCGCGATGTGCTGGCAGACAAGCTCATGTTCCCAACCGGGCTCCGGTTCGGGCCTGACGGTGCGGTCTACGTCTCGAACGTGGGCTTTGGACCGCCGGCGACGGGGGAGATCCTGCGAATCGTGATTCCGGGGACGACGGAGAAGTAAAAAAGGGCGGCAAGGCGGCAAGGCGGCAGGGCGGCAAGATGCTCCGTTGGTGACTGAGGCTCGTTGCCTTTACTCAGCCGGTAGCGTGGCGACTTTGCGAACCGCCTTGCCGCCTTGCCGCCTTGCCGCCTTGCCGCCTTGCCGCCTTGCCGCCTTGCGCCGCCTACTTCTTCGGCACCGGCGAGGGCGGGAGCGCCATCAGGCGGCGGCGGAAAGTCTGGAAGGCCGCGTTGTCCTTCGTCAGCTTCTGGAGCTGCGCCGGAGGATAGGCGGCGATCTGGGCTTGGGTTGCCGTGATTCGATCCTCTTCGAGGGGGTGCGTGGCGAAGAAGGCATCGACCGCGGAGGGGTTGCTGGTCCGCTCATCGAGGAGGATCCGGAACAAGGCGGGAATTCCCTGGGGGTCGATCCCCGCCAGAACCGTGGTCTTCACCCCCTCGGCATCCGCCTCGCTCTCGTCGGTGCGACTGAACTTCGCGAACAGTGCGGTACCGCCGAGATTAATGGCGGCTTGGCTCACGCCGCTGTTGCAGACCTTCGTGAGGGTGCAGAGGAGACCTACACCGGTGTTTGCGCCCTGGGCTTGCTGCATCTGCTGGACGCTGTGACGAAGCGTGACGTGACCAATCTCATGGCCGAGGGCGCCGGCCACCTGACTCATGTTCTGGGCTCGCTCGATGAGGCCGCGGTTGATGTAGATAAAGCCGCCGGGCAGCGCGAACGCGTTCACCTCTTTGCTGTCGACCACCGTGAAATGCCAGGCCAGGCTCCGAGTATCGGTAACCCTTGCGAGCTGGTTGCCGAGGTTGTTGATGTAGTTCTGGACCGAGGCGTCGCGGATCAGCGGCAACGTCGTGTCGATCACGGCGGCCGTGTTCGCTCCAAGCTCGACTTCCTGCTGCTGCGAGACCGCGCAGGCGGCGATTGCGCCCAGCGCCAGGCAGCTGGGTAGCCGGCGTAGTACAGCACGAGCCTTTGACATGGTCCGATCCATTCGTGAATCCTTCGGTGGCGAGTGGGCACGGCGCCCGCCTCGGCGCTCGGTGGCCGCGAACCGGCAATCCTTCGCCGGGTCGCACCCAAGTCTAAGGACTGCGCTCAAGCGATGGCATCAATCCTTCGATCCGATTGCGGACTAGCTCGAAAGAGCGAGCCGGGCGGGTCGCCGGGTGTGACGCCGGTCTCAAGTGCTGTCCTTGACGATGCTGGGAGCCGTCGTCGACACAATGGCCCGTCACGACGACGGGGGTCAATGTGACTACGTGGCGAGGGCTCCGGCCGCGGGATCGGCAAGGGTGGCGAGAGCCTCGCGGTCGGTGAAGGCAAGGGATTCGGAATTGACGCAATAGCGGAGACCGGTTGGGGCAGGACCGTCCTCGAAGACGTGGCCCAGATGGGCGTCGCACCGGGCGCAGAGGATTTCGGTGCGGACCATCCCGAAGGCGCGGTCCACGTGGTTGATCACGTTTTCGTCGGCGACGGGTTGGAAGAAGCTGGGCCAGCCGGTCCGGGAGTTGAACTTCGAGTCCGAGGTGAACAGCGGGAGCCCGCAGCACACGCAGACGTAGATGCCGTGTTGCTTATTGTCGAGGAGCGTGTCGCAGAAGGGGCGTTCGGTGCCCTTGCCCCGGGCGATCTCGAATTGCTCGGGAGTGAGCTGCGCGCGCCACTCCGCATCGGTTTTCACGACCGGCTTGACCTCCACCGGGCCGATAAGCTGGCCTTGCTGATTGAAGACTCTGACTCGCATTCTATCCTCCAGCTCGCGGGCTATGATCCGAAGAGATTCGCAGGGTGCCGGTGATGCGCGCTAGATCGCTTGGTCGTCGCATTCCCCGGGATGACAATCCGGTGTGCCTCCCGGGCTTCTTCTTCGCTCACAACACTCCAACAACCTAAGTGGTCGTGAGGCTCGCCGGGATGCTCCCGGCCCTTATTGTTGGCGCGGGGCGCCGCCGTCCTGTACTATCTCGTGGATCCCAATCGCCGCGCCAGAAATCAAGCCGACCGTCTCGAGGTGCTATCGGATGGACAACGACGCCGCGGTGCGAGACACGACAGTCCGCGTCCTCGCGGAGGTTGCCGGGCTGCCGCTCAGCGATGAGCGCGCCATGCTGCTGGCCCCGCAGCTCGAGGTCTGGGTCACGCTGGCCAACGAGCTGTCTCGAAAGATGAGCGCGTCGCACCATTCCACGCTCGTGCCGATCACCATCTTCGCCCATCGCTCGGGCGGAGGCGCGCGCTAACGTGTCGAGGGCTAGAGAGGATCTCGCGAACGTCAGCCTCGCCGAAGCCGCTCGGCTGGTTGATTCGAAGGAGGTGTCGCCGGTCGAGCTGGTGGATGTTTGCCTCGATCGAATCGGCGCGGTCAACGACCAGCTCAAAGCGTACATAACGGTCTACGCCGACCAAGCGCGTCAGGTTGCCGGCGCGATGGAACAGATGGTGGCGGCCGGCCATCGGCTCGGGCCGCTCCACGGAGTGCCCGTCGCGCTCAAGGACAACATCGCGCTCGGCGGCCTCCGCACGACGGCGGGGAGCAAGGTGCTGGCCGACTGGATTCCCGAGGAGGATGCGACCGTCGCCGCGCGGCTCAAAAGTGCCGGTGCCATCATCATCGGGAAGACCAACATGCATGAGTTCGCGTGGGGCGGAACCACCGACAATCCCCACTATGGAACCTGCCGGAATCCGTGGGACACCGCGCGCTTTCCGGCCGGGTCGAGCGGGGGGTCCGGCGCCGCCGTCGCCGCGCGGACCTGCTACGGCGCGTTAGGCACCGACACCGGCGGCTCGATCCGGTTGCCGTCGGCGGTGAACGGCATCACCGGCATCCGGCCTACGATCGGCCGGGTGAGCAACCACGGGGTGATTCCCCTGGCCTGGAGCATGGACACGGTGGGTCCGATGGCCCGCACTGTGGACGACTGCGCCCTCATGTTCAACGTGCTCGCAGGGCACGACCCCAAGGACGACGGATCTCAGCTCGAGCCGGTGCCCGACTACGCCGCCGACCTCGGGGCCGGCGTGGGCCGGGTGCGAATCGGCGTCGTGCCGGACTATTTCTTTCATCACCTCCAACCCGCCGTGCACGACGCGGTCAAGCGCGCGCTTGCCACGTTCACCGACTTGGGCGCGACCGTCTCCGATGTCCGCATCGACAACATCCACGGCAATATCTCGGCCCAGCTCACGATCGAGTCGTGCGAGCCGAGCACCTATCACCAGCGGTGGCTCCGAGAGCGACCGACCGACTATGGTGAGGACGTGAGGCGACTGTTGGAGATCGGCGAGCTGATGCTGGCGACGCACTACCTCCAGGCGCAGCGCTACCGCACACTGCTCAGGCAGGAATTTATGGCCGCCTTCAGGTCGGTCGATGTCTTCGTGTGCCCGACGCTTCCGTTCACCGCGACACCGGTCGGCGCTACCACGGTCGTGATCGAAGACGGCATGCCTGAGGACATGCTCTCGGCCATCATGCAGTTCACCGGCGTGCCCAGCCTAACGGGGCTGCCGTCGCTGGCGGTTCCCTGCGGCTTCGACCCGAACGGCCTCCCGATCGGAATGCAGATCATCGGCCGGCCGTTCGAAGAGGCCACGTTGTTCAGGATAGGCGCGGCATTCCAGCGCGCGACGGATTTTCATACCCGCGCGCCCAGCGCGATCTGACCCCTCGGAGGACTATCATGGCGGGACGCGAACACACGCTCGAGAAGGGCAAAGTGCACCACAAGTGGGACAAGCGAAATCCGCCCGCGATCGAAATCGACTCCGGCGACACGGTGCATTGCGAGACCGCCGAGGTGACGAACGATCAGGTCGGCCCGGGTTGCCCGGCGTCGGCGCTCGGGAACATGGACTTCGCGCAGCTATACCCGCTGGCCGGCCCGATCTATGTCAGGGGCGCAGCGCCGGGCGATATCCTCGAAGTCGAGATGCTGCGGCTCGAGCCGATCAAATGGGGCTGGACCGGCATCATCCCCGGGCTCGGGCTCTTGTCGGAGGACTTCAAGGAGCCCTACATCCGCCACTTCGACCTGACCAACGGCTCGACGGCTGCGCTCCGCGACGACATCCACATTCCGCTGCAGCCGTTCTGCGGCACGATGGGCGTCGCCACCGACGACGAGGGCGCGCTCGACGTCCTGCCGCCGACCAAAGGCGCCGGCAACATCGATACCCGCCATCTCAACGTGGGCGCTAAGCTATTCCTGCCGGTGTTCGTCCCGGGTGCACTGTTCTCGGCGGGCGACTGCCACGCTGCGCAGGGGGATGGCGAAGTCTGTGTCACCGGCCTCGAGTGCCCGATGCGGTTCAGCCTGCGCTTCCACGTGCGGAAGGGCCGCACGCTCCCGCCGTGGCACTATGAGTTCGTCACGCCGCCGGGCTCATTGCAGCCGCGCTCCGACACCAAGGGCTATTTCGCGCACACCGCGCTCGGCCCGGACCTCATGACCAATGCCAAGAATGCGGTTCGCGGCGTCATCGACTGGCTCGTCCGGGAGAAGAATCTGAGCCGCGAGGACGCGTATGTGTTGTGCAGCCTCGCGGCGGATCTCAAGATCAGCCAGATCGTGGACGCGCCGAATTGGGGAGTGTCGGCGTATCTCGCGCTGAGTGTTTTTACGAAGTGATGGTCGCTCGACCGGGTTAGCCCTTGATCGGGGGCCGGGGCGGGCGTCAAACTGGTTACGTGCGCCAGTCTTGCCAGTCTTCTTCTACCTGAGCTGCCATCCATTTGGCGGCGGAGGAGAGCCAGTTCTTCGGGCGAGCTTTGAGATCGGCTAGGATGGTGCGGGCGGTGCTGGAGCCGAGGTGGATGTTCGCGGTTTCCCAGCCCATGGCGTACCGGAGGTGACCCTCGTCGCGCTCTTTCGGGAGCGCGGTCAACTCGATGCGAGAACAATCCGGAGCGAAGCCGGCGGGCGAACCCAGCGAGAGAAGGTGGCCTGAGAAAGAAACACCGCGGCCCGCATCTCCCGATGCTTGACCGCAAGGTCGGGCTCGACCAGCGTCAGCTGCCGGCCGAGCCAGGCCTCGTACTGAGCGGTGGCGTCGCGGATCTTCACGGCGCCATGAAGCTCTCCATGCGGGCGGCCATCAACTCCACCTCAACCGCCCGTAAGGGGGCTGCATCCGGCCGGCAGGTTTCGGGCGCTGCACTCATCGGCCGGTACCGGCATAACAGTCGGCACGTGGCCGTTGTCCACTTCGACATTGATCGTGCCCAACAGATTGTATCGGCGCGCGTCGATCCAGCGGGTTCCCTGTTCCCATAGCAGCGAGAAGAGCCGGTTGTAGAGCAACTCGTCCACCAACGCCGCCTTTGGGCTCCCCGCGGTCAACGTAGTCGGAGCCAAGTGCCCCGAGCTCGTCCGGATGAAATTGATGTCGGCCAGGGCCGTCGCGTTGTTGCCGAGCCCCAGATTCGCCTCTGCCCGGAGCAGGATGAGCTCCTCGTTCCGGATGATCGGAATCGGAGCCGACGGATCCGCGTCGCCTCCGGTGAAGAAGTTCGTGAACTTGTAGGTGCCCGGAATGTTCACGCCGCCAACCTGCTGGGGAGGGTCGAGCGTTGCGGCTGCGACCTTGTCGAGCGCCCGCTGATCGAGCGTGGTGCCGTCGGCCTGCGTCTGCGCCTGCGTCAGCAACCGCGGAACCGCAAAAAACGCCGGACTGCCCAAAGGATCCGACAATCCGTTGGTCTGATCGCCGGCCGCGGTCGAGAAGTCGAAGTAGACGCCGAGCTTGAGCTGCCCGGGATCGGCGACGAGGAACGATCCGGTGAGCGCCGCCAGCGCGGAGGTGAAGCACGGCGCGCCGCATCCCACCGTCCCGCGGAGCACGTAGGCCTTGGCGGCCAGCGCTCGATTGAATTGGACGAACGTCGCCGGCGTGTCAAAGCCCGCGTACCCCGGGGGAACAGGGAAGGGGAACGCGCCGCTGCCGGCTTGCAGATTCGTCTGCGCCTCGTTGAGCAACCCGAGGATGTACCCATACACGCTGTCTTGCGAGACGAAGGGCGGCGGGTCGCCGGTGACCGCACGGCCCACATCCACCGGTGCCCCATTTTGCGCGCGGGTCTCGATGACGTACATGAACGCGAGCGCCTTCAGTGTCTTGGCGAAGCCGAGCGATGCGGATCGCTCGGCAGCGGAGAGATCGGGCGCCACCGGCACCGCATCGAGATAGATGTTGACGCTCCGAATGTGCGCGAAGTCGACCGCCCAGAGCGTGGCGCCAAAGCTTCCGCCTGACGCGAGCGGCCCGAAGTACGGCTCCTGATAGTCGGGCTGGTTGTTGCCGGAGAGATTGATGCCTTCGCGGCCCATAGAGCCGACCCGCCAGATGAACGCCTGGATGTCGCTGCGCGAGGTGGCAAAGATCCCGGTTGCGGCCACGGCCAGCTTGGCCTTCGTGGGATTCGACACCAGGTCATCCAGCGTGGGCTGGTTCGGGTTGGTGACGTCGAATGTCCCGCAGGCGCCCAGTGCGGCCAGGAAGAACAGCGCGATCCCGCCGCGGGCTCGGATTCCGAGTTGAGTAGTCATGGTCAGAACCCCACCGCGATGTTGAAGAAGAAGGTGCGCGACGGAGGATAGGGTCCGAGGTCGATGTTTCGAACAATGGCCTGCTGCCCGAAGTTGCTCGACTCGGGATCGTACCCGAAGTAATTCGTGAAGATGAGCAGGTTCCGCGCGGCCAGGCTCAACCGGACCGTCTCGGCGCCCCCGAAGAGAGTCTTGACGACCTTCTTCGGCAACTGGTACCCGAGGTTCACCTCTCGGAGTTTGAGGAACGTGGTCCGCTGCACGAACGGCGTCGCGAGCCCGGTCGAGAGACAGGCGTCGGCGCGCGCTTGTCCTTCCGGTGTGTTGCCGTCCGGCGCAAGCTGGTTGCAGTCGTAGAGCGAGAGCGTCTGGTTCTGGGCCCAGCCGCCGTACTGCCAATCCCAGAGCGCGTAGAGCGTGAGGTTCTTGTACGAGAGATTGTTGCCGAACGACCACTTGAAGTCGGGTGCGGCGTCTCCAATCGTGCTGACGATGAAGGTGCCGTCCGGATTGATGCCGGTTTGCCCGATGATCTGCTGGGCCGGCTTGCCCGGCTCGATGAAGAACTCGCCGAACGCGAGGCCGAACCCGGCACCGACCGGCCGGAAGCCGGGGAAGGGAAGCGACAGCACTTTGTTCCGGTTCCGGGTGAAGCTGGTCTCGAAGATCCAGGTAAAGTCGCGAGACTGGACTGGGGTCACGCCGAGGAACACTTCCTGGCCCACGTTGCGCTGCGATCCACCGTTCAGGAACACTTGCGAGTATCCGAGCGACGGCGCCGGCGTTCGCGGCAGGAGGAGGTCCGATTCCGTGTTGCGATACACCGTAACCTGCAGGCTCCCCCGCCCGTGCCAGAACGTGGCATCCACGCCGCCCTCCACCTCGCGCTTGCGCTCGGGGCGGATGTCGGGGCTTCCCGATGCGGCTCCAACCGTCGTGCCGACGTTGCCGCCGATGTTCACGCCGCCGCGCAGTACGGTGAACTTCTGGCCGAACAGCGGCTGGTTGCCCGTCTGACCGTACGCGGCGCGGAGCTTCACCTCAGAGCCGTTGCCGAGCAGGCCCGGGAAGGTGTAGCGCGCGGAAACCTTGGGATAGAGATAGAACTTATCCGAGTTTCCGAACACGCTGCTCCGCTCGGCGCGGAGCCCCGCGTTGAGGTTGAGCCGCTCTTTGAAGAAGTACAGCTCTTCCTGCGCATAGCCCGCGAAGGTCCGCTCGGTGATGTCGTTCTGGAACTGCCCGCCGAGAACCGCCGCCTGGTCGATGTGCGTCTGTCCTGGAATCAGTCCCGAGGCCGTAACCCGGTTCTGGGAGAGGAACCGGTCCTCGTACTGGGCGCCGAGCGACGTCGATGACCGCCACGAATTACCGGCGGGCGAGTAGTCGTTGATCGCGTTGATGTTCCAGTTGAGCTGGCGGCTGGTTCCGTTGCTCTGGGTCGCCACGCCGGGAGTGGCCCGGCTCGCCTGCCAGTAGAGATCGGGCGGAGCGACGACCTGCGCGTCCTGCGAGAAGAAATCGGCTCCGGCCGAGCCGACGATTTGGAGCGAGTTGATGCTCGACGTCAGCGCCTGCCACCGAAGCGTCGCTCCGCCGATGTACCGGGTCACCGTTTCGGTGTTGATCATCAGCGCCTCGGTCTGCAGCGGATTGGCGCCGAGGTAGGTGATCGCGGGCTGAGGAAACACGCCGTTGACCGGCGTGAGCGGGATGAAGCCCGGGATATACGCGATGGCGTAGGTCAGGCCCGCGCCGGAGTTGTCGTTGTTCGTGAATCCCGTCTCCGTGACCGTTCTCGAGAAGCTGTTGGAGAAGTTGAGGGTCAGCTTGTCGGCGATCTTCTGGTCGAGGTTCGTGCGGAGCGTTTGGCGGCCCGCACCGGTCCGAACGATGATCCCGTTGTCCTGCTTCACGGAGCCGGAGAGGAAGAACTTCGTGTTGTCGTTGCCGCCGCTCACGTCGGCGAGAGTCTCGTACGAGAGCGGCTTCGACCCCGCGATCTCCTTCAAATGATCGTAGGTCGGAAGCACGCCATTCACCTCGAATGAGCGGATCACGTCCTTGTCGAGGGAGCTGAAGACCGAGAATGCGGCCGTCGTGTCGAAGACTCGCGTCCCCGGGCCGCGAAGGAGCTCGGCCACGCCGAGGCGCTGGGTGACGTTCACCTTGGTCCGTCCGCTCCGTCCCCTTCTCGTCGTGATCAGCACGACGCCGTTGGCGGCTTTCGACCCGTAGGTCGACGAGGCCGCGGCGCTCTTCAGGATCTCGATCGACGCGATGTCGGCGGGGTTGAGGTCCACGAGGCGGTTGGCCTGATCGTCCTGGAACGGCCCCGTCCCCGTCGCGGCGCCGCTCCGGGTCGCCGTGAAAAGACCGGTTGGGAGTGACGCGTTGCTGATGATGACGCCGTCCACCACGATCAGCGGATCCGACGCGCCGGTGATCGTGTTGCTCCCCCTGATGGCGACCTGCACGCCACCCCCGGGCGCTCCGGAATTGGTCTGGATATTGGCGCCCGCGATCTTGCCCTGCAGCGCGCGGTCGATCGAGCCGGCCGGAGTCCCGGTGATGTCTTCACCGCTCACGATCGCGGTCGAGGTCGCGGCCGCGCGGCGCTCGGTGCCGGTCGCCTGGCCGGTCACCACGAGCTCTTCGATCTTGAAGACGTCGGGGTTGAGAATGATGGTGAGATCGTTCTCCTGAGGCCCGACCGGCACTTCTTTCTTCAGGAGCCCGATGGCGCGGACCGCCAAGCGCTGCTGACCGGCGGGAATGGTGATCGTGAACCGGCCGACGCCGTTGGTCCGGGTTGTAAAGCGACCGGCCACGCCGACGAGCCCGACGTACGCATCGGAGATCGGCTCGCTATTGTCCGACCGGCTCACCACGCCGCGGACTTCCCGGTCCTGAGCGCGGAGAACTGTGGGGGCGAGCGCGAGGAATGCGAACAGGAATACACCGTTAAACCACCTGTACATGGTTCCTCCTTCTTCCTGCAGGGACTGAATGATGGAGCGGGGAGGTGAGTCCATCGAGCGCTCCGGAGGGGCACCCGGGGGGAGGGACGATCTCATACTAGCTTGCGGCCCAAATCCAACAAGACGCGTCGAGCGGCTTGCCGGACAAAGTGGCTCGCAACCGGTCAACAAGAGGAGTCATGACGTCCAGCGCGAGAGTCCGGCATAGCCCCATTCCGCGGCGACGGAACGCCGCTGTTGGTCCATTGCCCTGCCCTGATTTACGCCGGATGATGCGACCCGACCGCGGCCGCCACTCGCCTAACGGGGTGCGAACGGGCCGGGTTTCAAGGCCCCTGCTAGGCAAGTCCCGTCCCACAATCGGCACTAGCGCAGGCCGACAATGCCCTTCACCGACGCGATCAGCTTGGGTGAGTCGTAGCCGACGCCTTCCCGGAACACCAGTGTGACGTTCCGGATCTCGGCGGGGTTTGCTACGGGATCGCCGTGGATGACGACCAGATCCGCGAGCTTCCCCGCACTGACGCTGCCGAACCGGTCGTAGGCGCCGAGAATCTTGGCGCCGTTCGCGGAGAGGATCTGAATCGCCTGCGCCGGTGTGAAGCCCGCTTCGAGGTACAGCTCGTAATTCCGCTGGTCGCCGAATCCGGCCAGCACCCCGCCGATGCCGGTGGGATCGACGCCCGCGCCGAGCAGACCGCCGGCCTTCACGAACGCGACCTCGTACGCCAGGAGCTTCTTGAACGCGGCCTCCGTGACGACGGCTCGACTTGCTTGCGGTGACGCGAGCGCGGCCCGAGCCTGGAGGTAGGCCTCCCGCGCCGGCGGATACAGCGCGTCGAGCGTGCGCTGTTCGAGCGGGGGGCGGCCGGCCATCAAGCCTTCGAAGATTGCCACGGTCGACGTCATCCCGACATGGTGGCTGACCATGTCGCGGAAGGTCGCCTGGACGGCGTCGCTATTCATGTCGAGCGACTCGAACACGTTCATCTTCACGCCGGGACACTGGTCGGGTTTCTTCTCCGGATCGTACTCCTGATTGGCGTAGAGGCCGTGCTCGACCGCATCCATGCCGAGCGCGGCGGCCTCGCGGTAGCCGATGGAGCAGAGGTGGCCGGTGACTTTGACGCCGTGCTTATGGGCCTCCTCGACCAGCGCGCCCAGCTCCTCCCGAGTGATCCGATCGTACACCTTGAGCCAGCTCGCTCCCTCGGCGGCCCAATAGGCGGCGATCCGCCGCGCGGCCTCGGGCGTCGTAACCTCGTGCATCATGCCGTGATTGCCCCCGGGCCCGGTGATGTAGGGTCCGGTCACATACATCCGCGGGCCGACCGTCTGCCCGCCGTCGATCGATCGTTTGAGGATCAGGTCCTGATATGGCGCCGTGCTCCCGGTCGTGCGGATGGTGGTCACGCCCGCGGCGAGATAGAGCCGGGGGGCGCTGACGGGAAGGTGGACATAGGGCCACGAAGCGCCGCCGTAGAACGTGTGGTCGTGAAGCCCGACCATGCCGGGAATGATCGTGTGTCCGGAGAGCTCGAGCACTCGGGCGCCCGAGGGCACGCTGGCCGAGCTGCTCGGACCGACCCAGCTGATCTTTCCATTCTGGATGATGATCGTCTGATCGTCCTTCAACGCGGACCCCGTGCCGTCCACGAGCTTCACGTGGGTCAACGCCACGGTCGGTGCGTCGACGGCGACGAATTGCCGCTC
This sequence comes from Gemmatimonadota bacterium, assembly GCA_039933355.1. GTDB lineage: Bacteria > Gemmatimonadota > Gemmatimonadetes > Gemmatimonadales > GWC2-71-9 > SHZU01. Next base: position 19,627 of record JBDTOH010000013.1, read on the forward strand.
GGCTGCGGGGAGGCCGGCTGGAGCTTGCGCGGCCAGCGCGGCAGGGGCGAACGCGAACAGGAAACGGGCGGCGGTCATGGACGGTCCCGGTGGCGGCGGATGGGCGGAGGCAGCCAAGCCATCATATCGTAGCCTATCCGTGGCAGGTCCACTAGCCGGGCGACCGCATCCTTCCTATCCTTTGCGCACACCTCGATCGGATCCGTGATGATCACCCGCATCGCCATTCTCGCACTCGGCACGACCCTCGGCCTCGCACCGGGTTCGTTCGCTCAGCAGCCCTCGCGCACCAGCAGCCATGCGCCGCCGGCCGCGTTCACCGACCCGGACCGGCTTGCCAAGCTGAGCGCCGCGTTTCCGGAGATCGACCGGGTGATGAGCGGGTTCGCCGAACGCTCGCACGTGCCGGGGATTGCGTATGGCATCATCGTCGACGGCAAGCTGGTGCATCGGGGCACCGTGGGATTCCGCGAGCTCGCGTCGCACGCGCCGGTGGACTCCGCGTCCGTGTTTCGGATCGCCTCGATGACGAAGAGCTTCACGGCGTTCGCCATTCTGCAGCTCCGCGACCAGGGCAAACTCTCGCTCGACGATCCGGCGGAGCGTTATGTGCCGGAGCTGGCGCGGCTCAAATATCCCACCACCGACTCGCCCAAGCTCACGATCCGGCTCCTGCTGTCCCATTCGGGCGGGTTTCCGGAAGACAATCCGTGGGGCGACCAGCAGCTCTCGGCGACGAACGAGGACATGGCTCGGATGATCCGGGCCGGCCTCCCGTTCTCGACGGCGCCGGGGACGGCCTACGAGTACTCCAACTTCGGGTTTGCCATACTCGGCCGGATCGTGGCCAATGTGTCGGGCATTCCGTATCCGCGCTACATCAAGGAGCGGGTGCTCGAGCCGTTAGGCATGCACGTGACCACGCTCGAAGCGGCCACCGTTCCAGCGGGGCGGCTCGCCCACGGGTATCGCCGCCAGGACAGCACCTGGCTCGAGGAGAAGCAGCTTCCGGATGGGGCGTTTGGTCCGATGGGCGGCATGCTGACGTCGATCAGCGACCTGGGTCGATGGGTGGGCTTCATGCTCGACGCGTGGCCGCCGCGCGACGGGCCGGAGACGGGCCCGCTCCGCCGGTCGTCCGCGCGGGAGATGCAGCAGGTGGCGCGGTACGGCGGCGCGACGGCGGTCCGCGATCCGGCCGCCGGCACCGTCGCTTTGAGCGGCGGCGGGTACGGCTACGGGCTCGGTATCCGTTCCACCTGTCTTTTCCGGGTGTCGATCTCCCACAGCGGCGGGCTCCCCGGATTCGGCTCCGTCATGCGTTGGCTGCCCGACTACGGCGTCGGGATCGTCGCGTTAGGCAATCTCACCTATACGAGCTGGGGCGGGGTCACCGAGCAGGCGCTGGATCTGCTGGCAAAGACCGGAGGCCTGGTCCCTCGCGCGCCGCAACCGGCGCCGGTGCTGAGCGAGCGACGAGATCAGGTGTCGCGTCTGGTGCTCCGGTGGAACAATGCGCTCGCGGACAGCTTGGCGGCGATGAACCTGTTCCTGGACGAGTCGAAGGATCGGCGGCAGGTCGCCATCGAGCGGCTCCGTGGGCAGGCTGGAGACGGCTGCCGGAATGAAGGACCGTTCGTAGTGGAGAACGCGCTCCGGGGCCGCTGGCGGATGCGGTGCAACAGCGGCGACCTGCGGGTCGCGATTACGCTTGCGCCGACGGAGCCGGCGACCGTGCAGCTCTTGGAAGTTGTCCCGATGAAATCGGAGGACAGCCTGACGCCGCCGCCGGCCTGCCGGTGATGGCACCCACTAGGCCGCGGGGCCGGCGAGCACCAGCGCGAGCGCGATCCCGTCGTAGCCCTTCGAGCCCACCGTTTGGATCACGGTGCCGCTCACGCGCGGTTCGTCCGCCAGCAGCTGGTTGAACCGCCGCACGGCCTGTACGTCCGGATCCGTGCTTTCCGCATCGGCGATCGCTCCCTTCCTAACGACATTGTCCGCGATGATCAGCGTTCCGGGCCGAGAGAGCTGAAGCGCGAAAGCGAGGTATTCCGCATAGCCGGTCTTGTCGGCGTCGATGAAGATCACGTCGAAGGGGCCGGCGCCTTGAGCCACAAGCCGAGCCAACGAGTCGCCCGCGGGACCGATTTGGATCTCCACCATCCCGGCCACCCCGGCCCGCGCGATGTTGCCGCGCGCGACCTCAGCATGCTTGGGATCGATCTCGAGCGTGACCAGCCGGCCATCGGCGGGAAGCGCGCGGGCGAGCCAGATCGTGCTGTACCCTCCGAGCGTGCCAATCTCGAGGATGGCGCGGGCCCCCTGGAGGCGAGCAAGAAGAAACAGGAGCTTGCCCTGGTTGGGCGACACGCTGATCGAGGGGAGACCTGCCGCGGCCGTCGCAGCCAGCGCTCCCGGGAGAGCCGGGTCCGGCGGGGAAAAGAGATTGGCGATATAGTCGTCGACCGCGGTCCACAGAACCTGTGACATCGACCACCTCCGCTGGCCGGTGAAGCTATCCTCGAAGCCCTGTTCGAGGTAGCGCTGGCGCGCCGCGTTGGACGCAGCGACCTTTGAGGCCCGCACACCGTTGCAACTCACCGAGAACCCGGAGCGGATCATGCACTTCCGCCGATCGACCCACCGACCCTCCGTCGCCGCGCTCGCGCGACTTCTCTTGCCGGCGGCGCTGTTCCTGCCCGCGGCCGCTATCGCACAGGCGCCCAAGGAGTATCTCTACGTCGGGAACAGTCTGAGCGGCGATGTGAGCGTAATTGAGATTCCGGCTCACAAGGTGGTCGGGACGATCCCCGCCGCCCTTGTCGGCGAGCACCCGGATGACATCATCTCGAACCGAGACGGCACCATCCTGTTCGTGAGCCGGCTCGACGCCGAAGACGTCATCGCCATCAACACCGAGACCGAACAGATCCTCTGGAAGCTCCCGGTCGGCGGCGTGCCCAATCACCTCACCCTCTCGGCCGACGAGCAATTCCTGTTCGTGCCGCTTTTCGACAAGGGCCTGCTCGTGGTGGTGGATCTCAAGACTCGGGAGATCGTGGCCCGCCCGACCGTCGGGATGGGCGCGCACGGCACGGTGCTCTCTGCGGACGGGAAGAGCGTGTACGTCGGCTCGATCGGGGGGAACCAGCTCGCGGTAGTGGACGCCGGCGGAACCCACGAGGTGAAGAAGATCATCCCACTCAGCGAGGGCGTCCGGCCGTTCCAGATCTCGCCCGACCAGCGTTATGCCTACGTCCAGCTCTCGAAGCTCCATGGCTTTGTGGTCGTGGATCTAGCAACCGATAAAGTGGTAAAAACCATTGAGCTGCCGACCTTCGGGAAGCCGTTACCCGCCCCCAGCGCGAAGGGTTCCCTCTTCGTGATGAACCACGGCCTCGGACTCTCGCCGGACCAGAAATATCTGGTCGCGAACGCCTCGCTGAGCGGGTTCGTGGCGATCTATTCGCACCCCGGGCTCGAGCTGCTCGGCACCGTGACGGTCGGCCACCAGCCTAACTGGGTCGCCTTCAGCAAAGACAGCAAATACGCGTATGTGAGCAACCGGCTCGACGATACGATCTCGGCGATCCAACTCGCCAATCACAAAGAGGTCGCCCGGATCAAGGTCGGCCACTATCCGCAGCGGATGACGGTCGCCGTGACGAAGCGACGCGGGGGCTCGTCCGCGACCGGAAGCCGGGAGGAGTGAGCGAGAACCCGATCGACCGGCGGGAAGCGGTGGACGTGCTGCTCCGCTGCTCCGCCGCCGCGCTCACCGCGGGACTCACCCCGCTCCTCGGCTGTGCGGGCAACGGCTCCGGGCCGGGCGGTCAATCGTTCCGAATCGACCTGGACCGCGTCCCCGCGGGATCGGGTCTCACGACCACCGTTCGGAACCAGTTGGTGATCGTGCTCAATGTGGATGGGGCCGTGCGCGCATTCTCGGGCGCCTGCACGCACGAAGGGTGCGAGTTAGGCTGGAACCCGCGCCAGCAGCTGATCCGCTGTCCCTGTCACGGCAGCGCGTTCGATCCGCACGGCCAGGTGGTGAAGGGCCCCGCTCAAACCCCGCTGCCTGAATTCCGGACCGAGGTCCGCGGCAAGAAGATCCACGTCAGGATCGGGTAGTGAGGCACCCCTACCGGCGCTTCACACCCACCACTTGGCGGTTGTTGCCGAAGCCGGCACCGACTCGCCCCGAACGATCAGCGACACCATCGGCAGCTCGGTAGGAAATGCCGCCCGGTTGGCTCAGAGGCGATCTCCGGCCGCGCTCACGCCGGACAACTCGATCGTCTGGCCGTCCGCTTCGAGCTGAGCGCGATCGCGCGGACCGGATTGTGAGATTATGACGACGGCGTGCCACGCGCTTTGGCCGGTCGAACCGACGACGACATTGGTCGCTGTGAGATCGTGGCCTCCGACCTATCTCCGGTACGATGGCCGCCCCCGGAATGTTCCGGGGAACCCAGCGTCCGGCGCCGTGGGTCGTTAAGCGGAACCGGCCCGGGCCGCGCGAGTACCCTTCCCCAAGCGTTGGCGACGGCGATGGTCTCGCGCTACTGTAGAGTCGTCACCCACCACGAGCTTCCATGCGATCCACGCCGAAATCCGGCCGGCAGGTCCCGAAGGCCACCGTTCTCGCCATCCTCGTTGCGGTCGCCGGCCTGACCGTCGACGCCTCCGCGCAACGTCCGGTGCCCGCGCGCGATTCGACTCGCGGGCTGGCGCTTGCGATGAGCGAAGGCTTCACCCTTGCGGCCGTGGGCGACATCATCCAGACCCATCCGATTTCGACCCGGCGCACGCCCGGCTTGACCGATGTGATCACGCTTTTGCAAACCGCCGACGCGACGTTCGGGAACTTCGAGTCGTCCGCGCTCGACATGCGCACGTTTCCGGGGTATCCACAGGCGGAGTTTGGCGGGCTTTGGGTGCGGAGCGATCCGGCGGTGGTGCCGGACTTGAAAGCGATGGGGTTCGACCTCGTCGCCCGCGCCAACAACCACTCGACCGATTGGGGTCTCGAGGGGATGCGGGAGACCGATCGCAGGCTCGACCAGGCCGGCATCGTGCACGCCGGGACGGGCGAGCACAGGGCGGCGGCCCGTGCCCCGGGTTATCTGACGACGCCGCAGGGTACTATCGCCATCGTGTCGATGGCGTCGAGCTTCACACCGCTCTCCCGCTCGACGCCGCCTCAGGGTCTGGCGCCCGGGCGGCCCGGCGTGAGCGCCCTCCGGACCACCCGGCGCGTTCTCGTGTCGCCCGAGATGCTCCAGACTCTGCGACGGGTCTACGACGCGCAGCCCAAGGGTTCCTATCAGCCCCCCGCCGACAGCACCCCAAACGACCTGGAGCTGCTCGGTGTCCGCTATCGCGCCAGCGCAGCCGCGAAGGACAAGCTGGCGTTCACGTTCGAGATGGACTCGACCGACGTACAGGAAATTCTGGCCGGGATTCGGCAAGGCAAACGAAACGCTGACTTTCTGATCGCCACGATCCATGCGCACGAGCCCGGCAATTGGAGTGAAGAGCCGGCCGACTTCCTGCCCGGGCTCGCTCACGCCGCGATCGACAACGGCGCCGATGCGTTCATCGGTCATGGCCCGCATCAGCTCCGGGGCATCGAGATCTACAAGGGGAAGCCGATCTTCTACAGCCTCGGCAATTTCTTTTTTCAGGTGACGTCGATCGAGCCGATTGCCGCGGATCTCTACGAGCAGTTCAAGCGCGACCCGCGTAAGGTCGTGGACGCCGAGTTTCACGAATGGTGGGAGAAACGGTTTTTCGGTGGCGAGACCGCGCCGATCTACTACCGGAGCGTCGTCGCGGTCTCCAAGTACGAGCGGGGGGCGGTCTCGGAGATCCGGCTCTACCCGGTCGAGCTGGGCTTCTCCGACCGGGCGGCGGAGCGCGGCGTTCCCCGTCTGGCGCCGCCGGCGGTGGCGCGCGAGATCCTCGCGCAGCTGGACAGGCTGTCGCGGCCCTACGGCACGACGATCGCCGTCGAAGGGAATGTAGGCGTGATCCGAGCGCCGAGCGCCAGGACGTCCGGCCAATAGCTGCTAGTTGATCACGTTGTACTTCCGGGCAAGGCCGCGCACTTCCTGCGACCGGCAACCCCGGCCTCCTTGATCTCAGCCAGTGTCCCGTCGGTGGACATGGGCGGCTTCTTGACGACGGCCGCGGCCTGCGGGTTGTCCTTGAGCGGAAGGCCGGGGAACCAGAACGCGTCGGCACCGGCGGCTTCGTACGCGGCGGCCCGATCGGTGACCTCGGTCATCGCGGGTCCCTCCCGCAATCCGACCGACGCGATCAGGACCCCGCGATCCCGGCCCGCTCGAACAGCTGAACGGCCC
>JBDTOH010000014.1:0-25908 GCA_039933355.1 Gemmatimonadota bacterium
GCGGTGGTCACGCTCGATTCCTCGACGAAGATCGATTCGACTTCCGAGATCCCGGACGCGGATGACCTCGACCACCTGACCAATCCGAGGGTGCTCCGCCGGATCACCAATGCCAATCGAATCGCCAACGATCCGACCCTTCCGGCTGAGAAACGGCGCCTGGCGATGTATAGTTTGGGGAACGTGGCCCTGAACCAGAAGATGCGGGTAATCGCCAAGGGCTGGTTCAAGAAGGCCTGCGACCTGGGCCATCCGCGCAGCTGCGACGTGCTCAAGCAGATGGAGACCCTACAGTGACCCACCCGTCGATCCATCTGACGATTTGCGCCAAGACGGACCTCGGGCGAACACGGGACCACAACGAGGACACGTTTCTCGTCGCGGATCTCACCCGCAAGGTCACCGAATTCAAGGCGGAGGCGGAGATCGCGGTCGGCGAGCGCGGCGTCCTGTTCATGGTCGCCGACGGAATGGGGGGCGCCGCGGCCGGCGAGGTCGCGAGCGCGATGGCGCGGGACGTAATCTTTTCGCACGTCACCGAGACCTGGCTCAGAACGGTGGAACCAACCGGCGACGCGTTCATGTCGACGCTCCGGGGAGCGGTCGAGCTCGCAAACGATCGGATCCACGCGCACGCGCGGGAACATCCCGAGGTCCGCGGCATGGGAACGACGGCGACGGTCGCCGGGGTTCTCGGCAACCGCCTCTACGTCGCCCAGGTCGGCGACAGCCGAGCCTACATGGTTCGCGACGGCGAGGCGGTTCAGCTCACCAAAGATCAGTCTCTGATGCAACGCCTGATCGACGCGGGTGAGCTCACCGAGGAAGAGGCCGAGCACAGCGAGCGGCGCAACATCATCCTACAGGCCCTCGGTCCGGACGCACGGATTCGAGTGGACGTGACTTACCAAGATCTGTCCCGCGGCGATACGCTGGTGATCTGCTCCGACGGGCTCTCGGGCCAGGTCAAACGCGAAGAGATCGGCACCCTCACGAAGACAGCCGAAGGAATCGAGGCGCTCTGCGACAGCCTGATCGAGCTCGCCAATGAGCGGGGCGGCCCGGACAACATCACGGTCGTCGTCGCGCGGTTTGCCGGTCTTGGTCTTCCCGAACCGGCGAACGCCGGCATGGTCGGCTACCAGACCTACCCGCTTCCCGACAACGCCACCCCGGTCGAGCCGCCACCCGCCGTCCGGATGGAGTCGCCCTTGGCCGGTATCCTCGACGACGACGAGCCGGACGAAGTGGTGGTGCGGCGGAGTGGATCGCCCGCGACGATCGGCGTGGTCGCCGCGGGAATCCTGGCGCTGCTCGGTCTCGCATTCTGGCTCTTGACCCGCCGGTAGCCCGGCCCTCCCCATGTTCGCTCATTTCCGCTATCTCGATGGCCCGCTCGCGGGTCAGGAGCGGGTCGCGGCCGCCGATTTCGCGACGTTAGGCCGGCATCCCGGATCCGAGGTGGCGTTCGAGCCCGAGGCCGATCTCGAGGTCTCGATCCGGCACGCGGCGGTGTTCCGCCAGGGCGGCGGCTTCATGATCCGCGACCTCGGCTCCACCAACGGAACCTTCGTGAACGAGGGCCGGGTGAGGAGCGACCGGCCGCTCGAGCCGGGGGATGTCATCCGCCTCGGCCCGACCGGGCCGCGGATCGCGTTTTCCGTCGTGAGCACGGTGCCCCCCGCTCCCCCCAGCATGATTCCGCGCGGGGCGTCCCGGGTGCGACCGCCCTCCGCCGGGCTCGACCGGATCGATGCCGCGGTCGCGGAGAACCGGACCACTCAGCGAGTCCGCGTGGAGCGCCGTGCGAAGTCCCGCTGGCAAGCGATCGCGCTCGGCGCCTTTCTCATGGCGATCGTGGTCGGCGGCTGGCTCGGCTGGCGGAACTATCGCGCCGAGCAGGCGATGGACGCGGAGCGGACCGCACTCCTCGGGCAGGTCGACGCGCTCCTCGCCGAGCTCCGGTCTTCCAAGGCAGGCACGGCGCCGCTGTCCGCGGCGTTAGGCCGCTCGCAGGAGGAGGCGAGCCGGCTCCGGGAGCTGGTCGCCACCGGGAAGTTCAAGCCGGACAGCCTGGCCACTCTAGGGCGAGCAGTCACCCGCGGGATCGCGGCCGAGCGGGACGTGCTCCGGGCCGCCGCGTTCGATCCCGCGGGTGCCACGGGAGCCAATCGCGCCGCCGTAGGCATCGTCTTCGCGGAGTTCACCGATCAGAAGGCCACGTCGGGGAGCGGATTCGCGGTGCGCTCCCGCGGCGACACGGTATGGGTCGTGACCAATCGCCATCTCGTGCTCGACTCCGCCGGCGTGGCCGCACCCCGGATCGGCGTCATGTTCAACGGAACGGCGCAGAACTTCCGCGGGTCGGTCGCGAAGGTGGACAGCACGGCCGATGTGGCGCTGGTCGTCGTGCCGCTCAAGGGCGGCGCGCCGGTGATTCGCGGGCTCGGCGCCAACCCGGCCCCGTCGGACCCCGTGGCCGTGGTCGGCTTCCCGTTAGGCTTGGATATGCCCGCAGACAAGGACTGGCGGACGGTCGGCGTGACCGCGACGACTCTCACCGGCACGGTAACGGCCGCAGATGCGACCGCGATCCGGATCGACGGCTACGGCGCCCAGGGATCGAGCGGCAGCGCGGTGTTCAACGGAAAGGGCGAGCTGGTCGGGATCGTCTTCGGCGGCGAGAAGGGCTCGAGCGGCCGGATCGTCTACGCGGTGCCGGTGGGCGCGATTCGCCGGGTGATGCCGGAGGGCGCGAAGTAGGTCCCGGGTCGCACGGCGATCGTCGTGGAGTTGGGTGCGCCTTGGCAATCATCTAGGCTGGGGGGTGCGGATACATCGGATTCTGCGGATACATCTGATCGCTTCAGGGCGCTGATGGGACCTGGGGGCAGAGCCGGCGACAACGAAGAGAGGAACCAGCCAACAAGCAACAGAAGGAAGGAGCCGATCGGGGCTTGAAGTCAATAAGAGGATCGATGGTGCCGAGCGTTCTCGAGCGGGACCAATCATCTCGCGATAGATCCGATGTATCCGCCGATCCGCCGCATCCGTCCTCACTCCTTCCTCCATATTCGCCCACGCCTCCGCGGCGAAGACCTGGACCGCTCAGCGCACCGCGCCCGCCATCCACCGCGCGGCGGCCTCTTGCATGAGTCGCTGGCGGTGCCACCCGACCATCACCGGTACCGGCGAGCCGCCTTGCGCCTGAGCTGCCCAACGCGGGTGCGCGAGCAATACGACAAGGCTCGCCCGGGGGGACATCTCCGCGAAGCGCTCCAGGGCTTTCGCTCCGAACCCGCCCCGCCCCTTCGACGCCCGCGGCTCCGTGAGCCCCACCACGACCCGGCTCCCGCCCGGCCCGAGCGGAACGCCTAACGCTCTCAGCCGGTCCGCGAGGAAATGGCTCGGGCCGGCGGGCCAGGCCCCGTCCACGTCGTCGTCGACGATGACGAGCTCGATCGGCGGGCGGAGCTTCGGGACCGTCCCGATCCAGCCGTCGGCCACGAGCCGGTCCGCGATTCCCCGGGCCGCCTCGGCATGATCCGACCCCGCGCCCGGCCGCCCGACCCGGCCGAGCGCCGCGCGGTATCTCGCCAACGCCTGCTCGGCTCGGATCTCGAGCGCGGGGTCCCGGCCGATTGCCTGCTCGAGCGCCGCCGTCATCGTGACCGGATCGGGCGGGTAGAGCATGACGTCGACGCCTGCGCTGAGCGCCGCGACCGCGCCGTCCTCCGGCGATCGCCCCGACGCCGCCCCGCCCATGATCAGGGCGTCGGTCACGATCAGACCGCCGAAACCTAACGCTCCTCGCAGCTCGCTCAAGATCGGCGCCGAGTAGGTGGCCGGCGTCCCGGTCGGGTCGAGCGCGGGAAACGCCACGTGGGCGGTCATCACCGAGGCGACGCCCGCGTCCACGGCGGCCTGGAACGGCACCAGATCCGCGCTCCGAAGCAGGGCCGCGGGGACGTCCACCTCGGGCACTCCGTCGTGGGAATCGTGCCGGGTGCGGCCGTGCCCCGGAAAATGTTTGGCGCAGGCGAGCACCCCGGCCTCCTGCGCCGCGGCAATCCACGTCTTGACGGCCCGCGCCACGAGTGCCGGATGGTCACCGAACGAGCGGGTCTGCACGATGGGATTGTCGGGCTCGACGTCGAGATCGGCGACCGGAGCATAGACCCAGTTGATTCCGACCTCGAGCGCCTCCTCTGCGGTGCCCCGCGCGGCGGCCCGGATCACGCCGGCATCGTCGAGCGATCCGAGCGCGCGCGGCGGTGGGAACTCGGTCAGTCCCTCGAACTGCTGCCCCGCGCCGCGCTCGACATCGGCGCCGAGCAGGAGGGGCCGGCCGGCGTGGTCGACCAGCCGCGCCGTGAGCGCCGCGACCGCCTCGGCGGTCCCGCCAAAGATGATGAATCCTCCGACCCCCGCGCCGAGCGCGGCGGCGATCCGTTCCTCCTCATGCCTGAATCCGGATTCCGGCCGCCAGCGAAGCGCCGGGCACACCAGGCGGCCTCCGCTCATGCGGGGGTTACGCTGCCTAACACACGGGGGCCGCGCGCGCCGGTCGCAGCCGGGAGGTTCCCGGGCTGGCCGTGAATGGTGAGGTAACCGAGCAGGGCAAAGGCGACGGCTTCCTTCGCGTCGCCGGAGAAGTAGACCTCGTCGAACCGGCGGAGCGTCCGCCCCTCGGCCGCGAGACAGGCGCCGAGGCGTTCCCAGAGCACGGGGTGGCGGCACCCGCCGCCCGAGGCGAGGACCTCGGTCTTGGCCGGGGTCCACCGCCGGATCGCGTCGGTGATGCTGCGCGCCGTCACCTCGACCGCGGTCGCTACCGCGTCCGGGCCGGGCGTGCGCTCATGGAGCCGGGCCGCGTACGGTGCTCCGAACAGCTCGCGCCCGGTGCTCTTGGGCGGCGGCACGGCAAAGAACGGCTCGCCGAGCGCCTCGGTGAGCGCCGCCTCGTCCACAATACCTCGGCGGGCGAGGGCCCCGTCCACGTCATACGGCAGCGAGGGGTCGGCGAGCCGCGCCACGGCGTCTACCACGGCCACGCCCGGACCGGTATCGAACGCGAACGCCCCCGTTTCCTCCTCCCGATGCCTAACGAAGGTCAGGTTTGCCATCCCGCCGATGTTGAGCAGGATCCGGGGCTGGTCGGCGCCGAAGAGGAGCACGTCGGCCATCGGGACGAGTGGCGCGCCCTGCCCGCCCGCCGCGAGGTCGCGAGTCCGGAAGCCGCTCACCACCCGGACGCCGAACGCTTCGGCCAAGAGGGCGGGTTCGCCGAGCTGCCAAGTCACCGCGGGCGGCTCGTGCCAGATCGTCTGGCCGTGGAACGCGATGAAGTCGAGGTCCACCGCTTTGACGTGAGAGAGCGCGAGCACCTGCTGCACGGCCTCGATCGCCCAGGTGGCAATGCTGGTGTGGAGGAGCGCGAGCTCGCGGGTCGTGCCGCTCTGGATCGCGTGCTCGAGCCGGTGCCGATAGTCGTTGGTGTACGGCAACGTCGTGAACCCGAGCAGCTCCGCCCGGGTCGGCCCCGAGAGCCGGACGAGCGCCGCGTCCATACCGTCGAGCGAGGTTCCCGACATCAGGCCGATCGCGAGCGTGGGACGCTCAGTCATGGTTGCACCGGTGGTGGTGGGCCGAGCACCGCGCGGACCCGGTTGTCGTGCTCTGCCAGGAGCGCCCGCGCCGCAGCCGGCTCGAGGCCGGTCTTCGCCGTCACGATCGCGGTCCGGACGCTGCCTTCCGCGAGATCGATCGCGCGCCGCGCCGCGGCCCGCTCGACGCCCGCGACTTCCATGACGATCCGCTCGCCTCGATCGACCAGCTTCCGGCTCCACGCCTGAAGGTCGACCATCAGGTTCCCGTAGGTCTTGCCCAGCCGCACCATCGCGCCGGTCGTGAGTGTGTTGAGCACGAGCTTGGTCGCGGTGCCCGCCTTCATCCTGGTCGACCCGGTGACGACCTCGGGCCCGGTGAGGACGACGATCGACACGTCACACGTCTCGCGGAGCAGCGCCGGCGGCTCGGCGCACGCCACCAGCACCGTCTTCGCGCCCAAGGTCTGGGCCCGGCCTAACGCTGCGCGGACGTAGGGCGTCCCGCCGCTCGCCGCGATGCCCACGACGGTGTCGAGGGCGGTGACGCCGTGCGTGTCGATCGCCGCGATGCCCAGGTTCACATCGTCTTCCGCGCCTTCGGCCGGCCGGACGAGCGCGCTGTATCCGCCGGCGATGACCCCCACCACCATCTCGGGCTTGGTACCGAACGTGGGCGGACATTCCGACGCGTCGAGCACGCCGAGGCGGCCGCTGGTTCCGGCCCCGACGTAGAGGAGCCTGCCCCCGGCGCGAAACGACGCCTCGATCAGCTCGATGCCCCGCGCGATGTCGAGCCGGGCAGCCGCAACCGCGGCCGGCACCGTTGCGTCTTCCGCGCCGATCAGGTCGACGATCTCGAGCGGGGAGGCGACATCCAGGTTGACCGTGCGCGGATTGCGCCGCTCGGTGAGTCGAAGAGGTGGGGCGGAATCTGCCAAGAGAATCCTCATGAGGACCGGCACCGGCCGGAGGGGACCGCGCACCGCGCGGCGACAGCGGTGCCACTAAATTACCGGCCGAGCATTCCCCCGAGCAACTCCGGCGAGGTACCCGTGCATCGTCCCAGCTTGGTCCTCGTAGCCGCGATCCTCGTTTTTGCCAAGGCGGCGAGGGGCCAGCAGGGCATCTCGCCCCAGTGGCCGCTTCGCGACTCCGCCATCGTCACCGTGGGCGCGTCGGCCATCGTCGTCTCCGGGCATCCGATCGCGAGCGGAATCGGCCGGGACATCTTACGACGGGGCGGGAACGCGGTCGACGCCGCGGTCGCGGTCGGATTTGCCCTCGCGGTAACCCATCCGCAGGCGGGGAATCTGGGCGGTGGCGGGTTCATGGTGATCCGCCAAAAGACCGGAGAGACGGTCGCGCTCGACTACCGCGAGGTCGCGCCCCGGCGAGCGACCCGGAACATGTTCCTCGATGCCGGCGGCAATCCGACCCACCGGAGCTGGACCGGTCATCTGGCCTCCGGCGTGCCCGGCGCGGTCGCGGGACTCTATGAGGCCCACCGGCGCTTCGGAAAGCTTCCGTGGGCGGACGTGGTCGAGCCGGCGGTCGCGCTCGCGCGGGACGGATTCGTCGTCGACGAATATCGGAGCCAGTCGATCCTGAGCGATTCGGCGCGCCTAACCCGCTTCCCGGCGTCGCGGAAGAGCTTCCTTCCCGGGGGCACCGCGCCCCAGCCCGGATCGACTTGGCGCCAGCCGGATCTCGCCCGCACGCTCGACGCGATCCGGCTCCGGGGCGCCGCCGGCTTCTACCAAGGGCCGGTCGCGCTCCTGATCGAGCGCGAGATGCGGCGCGGCGGGGGGATCATCTCGCGCGCGGACCTCAGGCGGTACAAGCCCGTCTGGCGCGAGCCGATCCGGTTCACCTACCGCGGCTACACGGTCTATTCAATGCCGCCGGTGTCTTCGGGCGGCGTCACGCTTGCGATGATCCTGAACCAGATGGAAGGGTTCGAGTCGCTGCCGCCGTTCGGGTCACCCGAGCTGATGCATCTCGAAGCGGAGGCGATGCGGCGCGCGTTCATGGAACGGAATACCCGGGTCGCCGATCCCGCGTTCGTGAAGGTTCCGGTCGCGCTCCTCACCAGCAAGGACTTCGCGGCGAAGCTTCGGGCCACGATCGACCCAGCTCACGCCACGCCGACCCCCCCGTTCAACGCCAAGATCCACGCCGGAACCAACACGACGCACTATTCCGTCGTCGACGCCGACGGCAACGCGGTGAGCACGACGACGACCCTCAACAACAGCTACGGAAGCGCCGTCACCGTCACCGGCGGTGGTTTCCTGATGAACGACGAGATGGACGACTTCGCCACCGCCCCCGGAAAGCCGAATGCGTACGGGCTGGTGGAAGGCGAGGCGAACGCGATTGCGCCCGGCAAGCGAATTCTCTCGTCGATGACGCCGAGCCTGGTGCTCGATCCGGAAGGCAAGCTGTTCATGGTCGTCGGCACGCCGGGCGGGCCCACGATCATCACCCAGGTCTATCACATCATTTCGAACGTGCTCGACCATCGCATGGCGCTCGCCGCCGCCGTCTCAGCCCCCCGCCTCCACCATCAAGCGCTTCCCGACCAGATCTACCTCGAGCGCGACGGATTCCTGCCGGAAGCGATCGAGCGCCTCCACGCGATGGGTCACCAGGTGGTCGTTCGGGACTATTCCGGCGATGTGGAAGCGATCATTCGGATCGCCGGCGGATGGCAAGGTGTGAGCGATCCGCGTCGCGGCGGCGGGGGAGCGGGGTATTGAAATCGGAAATCGGAGGTAGGAAATCGGAAGTCGGGAACGCATGAACTCCCGACTTCCGATCTCCGCGTTACTACGCCTTCACAACCAACGAGCTCGTCAGCCTGAGGATCAACTTGGCGCCGGCCGGCACTACCATATCCCGGTCGGCTGAGTTGACGGCTACCGCAGTGCCGGCCGCAGCGCCGATCACGCCACCAACGATCGTCCCCTTGCTCTTTCCACCGAGCACTCGGCCGAGGATCGCGCCCGCCGCGGCCCCAGCGCCTACCTTCGCCGCGTCGCCGGCTTTAATGCCGCGGCCTTTGAGCGTGTGCTCGATCTCGCTCACGGATCCGGACACGTCGTAGGTATTGCCGTTGACCATCACGCGAACCGGCGTGAGGGCGAGCTTCCCTGGATCATCCTTGTTCTCCGAGCGGGCGAGCTGCGTGATTGTCAATGTCACGTCCGAACCCGCCGGAATCACCAGCGTCCCGTCCGCATCGGTAACGTCCGAGCTTACGGTGGCGTGAACCGTGTTGCCGACCTTCTTGTTCTCGCTGGTGAAACCCTCCGTCATCCGGAGCGTCACGACCGTTCCGGAAGGCGCGGTATGCTCGCGCACCACGGGAGCGGGCGGCGGCGCCGGTGCCGGCGCTGGTTCCGGCGCCGGGGCTGGTGCCGGCGAAGGTGTGCTCGCGGGTGGCCGCGGTTTCGGGCGGCTCGGTGGCGGCGGAGGCGGTGGTGCTTCCGGCGGTGGTGGCGGTGGCGCCGGTGCAGGCGCGGCGGTCGCGGTGTCCTTCGGCGGCGGCGTCCCCGGCCGATCGTTCAGCGCGTTGTTGGAATCGACCGGCGCGAGCGACAGGTCCCGGCCCCCCACGCTATCTTGCACGGCGCCGCGATCCTTGCCACCACAAGCCGCAAGCGCGAGTGCAGCGACGGCAATAATTGGAATCCTCATGTACTCCTCCTGTTAATGCGAGAGCTCCGTACCCTCGTCCCGTACTTCAAAAGATACTCCCGGGTCTACGCGGCCGGACTCCTGGCCGTGATCGGGTCCAACTTTCTCACCACGCTCACCCCGAAATTCCTCCAGCAAGGCATTGACGCGCTGGCGGCTCCGGATCCCCTATCCGGCCTCAACCGGGCGGCGCTCCTCCTCGTGTCGGCCGCGCTGGCCGGCGGAGTCCTGCGCTATATCATGCGCCAAGCGCTCAACAGCGCAAGCCGGAAGGTCGAATACGATCTCCGCAACGATTTCTTCGCTCACTTGCTCAGCCTTCCGGCCGGGTTCTACGACCGGACCCCGACCGGCGACCTGATGGCGCGCGCCACGAACGACCTGCTCTCGGTCCGAATGGTAGCAGGCCCGGCCATCATGTATGTCGTCGATACCATCACCCGCGCCCTCATCATCATCCCCGCGATGATGGCCGTGAGCCCGAGGCTGGCCCTCCTGGCCTTGGCACCGCTCCTCGCTCTTCCAGCCGCTGAGGCCTTCCTGGGCCGGCGCATCCATGAACGCTCGCTGGCCATTCAGGATCACTTCGGCCGGCTCACCGACTTCGTTCGTGAGAACGTGTCCGGAATTCGAATCGTCCGGGCCTACAATCAGGAGACGAGAGAGATCACGGCCTTCACACGCCTGAGCCAGGAGTACTTGGATCGAAATCAGAACCTGGCTCGAGTTCAGGCCGCGCTCGATCCGCTCCTCATGCTCCTCGGCGGATTGAGCTCGGTCATCGTGCTGTTCGCCGGCGGCCGGTTGGTGATTGCGGGCACCGTTTCGCGGGGCGAGTTCGTGGCCTTCTTCGTCTACCTGGCGCTGCTTGTCTGGCCGCTCGTGTTTCTGGGCTGGGCCTACAACCTCACGCTTCGCGGCCGAGCGGCAATGTCGCGGATCAACGCGATCTGGCGCGTCGCCCCATCGATCCAAGATCCGCCGGCGCCGCGGGCGCTTCCGGCGAGTACCGGGGCGCGATCGGTGACCTTCGAGGACGTCTGGTTTCGCTATCCGTCGACGCCGGAAGGAAGCTGGGTGCTGCAAGGCATCACGTTCCACGTCGAAGCCGGAACCACGATCGGCGTCGTCGGGCAGACCGGCGCCGGCAAGAGCGCGCTGGTCGAGCTGATCGTCCGCACCTACGATCCGGATAAAGGCCGGGTACTCGTGGACGGGCTCGATGTCCGGGACCTCCGGCTCCGTGCGCTTCGCGAAACGGTCGGCTTCGTGCCCCAGGAAACCTTCCTCTTCAGCGAGACGCTGCGCGAGAACGTGCTCCTCGGCGCCGCCGACGACGGCCGGCTCGAGCGCGTGGCCGAGACCAGCCAGCTCGCCGCCGCGATCCCCGACCTGCCTAACGGCTACGACACCCTCCTCGGCGAGCGCGGCATCAATCTGAGTGGTGGGCAGAAGCAGCGCGCCGCAATCGCCCGGGCGCTGGCCCAGGATCCCGCGGTGATCGTGCTCGACGACGCGCTCTCGGCGGTGGACTCCCATACCGAAGCGCTGATCCTCGAACGGCTGCAGGGTGCGTTGGTCGGAAAGACCTGTCTCATCGTCTCACACCGCGCCGCAGCCGTCCGGACCGCGGCCGAGATCGTGGTCCTGGACGGAGGCCGGATCGTCGAGCGGGGCACATACAGCGCGCTCCTCGCGGCAAACGGCCGCTTCGCCGAGCTGGTGCGGTTGCAGCTGCTCCAGGAGGAGATTGAAGGGGCCAGCGAGCCAAAGGAGCTCGCGGAGGGCTAGGGCTGGCGGGGATCTAGGCGGTAATGAGGACGGATTCGACGGATGAGCGGATACATCGGATCGATCGCGTTTAACGGGTTCCTCGGCGCGTTGAATTGATGATGGGGGATTAAGGATGTGGTCGGTATTGCCACCAATCTCGAAGTGGGACTGTTGTTCCACTTCGGCCCTGACCCCGCCTTCTATCGGGAGTCTGCCGGAATATTCGATCCTAAGATCGAATGAGCTTTGAGCTATAACGATGTACCATCGATCAGCTCCATCCGCCCAATCCGCTGTATCCGCACTACCGTCCTAGATCCCCACCCCGACGCATCAAAGCCATCGGCGCAGCGCATCCGGCGTCAGTGCCTGGAGCGCCGCTGCGAGCCGGGTGAACTGGCCCGTCAGAATCAGCACTCCCACAATCACGAGCAGCGCGCCGCTGACCTTCTGCACCACGTCGAGGTGCCGGCGGAAGGTTTTGAACCAGGCCAGGAATGACTCGACCGCATACGCGGCAATCAGAAACGGGACCGCCAGGCCTAACGAGTACGCGACCAGCAGCCCGACCCCTGTCGAGAGGTCCGCCTCGGTCGCCGCAAGACTCAGGATCCCTCCCAGGATGGGGCCGATGCAGGGAGTCCAGCCGGCTCCGAACGCCATCCCGACGAGGACAGACCCGAGGTACCCGACCGGTTTGTCCTGGAGATGGATCCGCTTCTCCTGGCTGAGGTAGGCGAGCTTGATGACGCCCAGGCAATAGAGGCCGAAGAAAATGATGAGCACGCCGCCCGCCCTCGTCATCCACACCTTGTAATACTTGAGCGCGCTGCCAAGAGCGGTCGCGCTCGCGCCGAGGAGAATGAAGATCAGCGAGAAGCCGATCACGAAAAGCGTCGCGTGAATCAGCGCGAGCCGCCGGCGGCCCGCCATCTCCTCGAGACTGAAGCCGGTGATGAAACCGAGGTAGCTCGGAACGAGGGGCAGCACGCACGGCGATAGAAAGCTGAGGAGACCGCCCAGGAATGCGACGACCGGCCCCAACGCAGGCGAGTCGCTCATCGGGCGGGTTCGGGGGTGAACGGCTCGACAGCGTGGCGCCGGCAATTGGCGCAGATGCCGTGGATCTCGATCCGGTGGCGCTCGTACACGAAATGATGCTCGTCGGCGGTCATCCGGAGCATCCGCTCCAGCCGGTCGTTCACGAACTCGACCACCGCGGCGCACCGCGAGCAGACCAGGTGCTCGTGCTGGTCGCGGAGCACGCTGCCCTCGTAACGTTTGAACCCTTCGCCGAAGTCGTGCTCCCGCACCATGCCGCTCGCGACCAGCGCGTCGAGCGTGCGGTACAGCGTGGCGAGCCCCACCGATTCGCCTCGCTGCATCAGCCGCCGCCGGAGCACGTCGACCGACGGGTGGTCGTCGCTGCTGAAGACGACCTCCGCCACGGCGAGCCGCTGCCGCGTGACCGGAAGCCTCCGCTCGCGGAGGTGGCGGCGAAAGCGCTCGACGAGCGCAGCGGACTCATCCTTGGTCAGCACCGACATCAGCTTCGACCGGGAACCAGAGGGCGCGATCGATCTCCGTCGGCGGCTCTTCCTCGTCCGAGCGCTTGGGCACCAGCGCGAGGAGCTCCGCCAGCGCCTCGAGCGGACCGCTGCCCACCTCTTCGAGCTCATGGGTGAACTTGCCACGCTGTTTCCCCTTCACCGCGAGCACGAAGCGGGCGGTGTAGATCCGCCGCCGGTCCGCTTCGACCCGCGAGAGGATCGCCGTGCCCCAGTCCTTGCCTTCGTGCCGGAGCACGCGAAAGACCCACACGCCGTCGATCTCCTCCGGCGGCAGCACGGTGCGAATCTCCTGCGCCAGGCGGGTCCAGCCGTCCCCGATCCCAGGGCCCGTCTCGGTCTCGATCATGAGCGGGCCTGTTCGACGTAGTCGCGCAGCACGTGCATGAAGTCCTGTGCGTTGGTGACGACGCCGTACGCTTGATGCGTTCCACGATCCTTGAGCTTGGTCACGACGAACTCGGTCTGATCGACGCAGATGGTGAGCAGCGGCTCGGGCGCGCCCCGCTGAGTATGGAACGATGCGAGCATGTTGCCAACGGCGATGGCGTGCAGCGCGGTCGCGATGAACACCGCACCGGTTGCCCGGACGGTATGGTCCCGCATCGCGTCCTGCGCTTGGACGTTGTCGGTGAGGACACCCGGGAGGGGCCCGTCGTCGCGGATCGAGCCCGCGAGCACATAGGGAATGCCGGCCGTGACGAGCGCGTGCATGATCCCGTTGGTCACCAGCCCCGACTTGACGGCGGCTTCGATCGATCCGGCCGCGCGGACCTTGTTGATCGCCCGCATATGGAGCCCGTGGCCCCGGTCGCTCGGCTGGCCGTCGTTGGTCATGCCTAACGTCGTGCCGTAGATCGCCGCCTCGATGTCGTGGACCGCGACCGCGTTGCCCACCAGCACCGCCTGGACATACCCCTGGCGGATGAACCACTCGAAATCGGCCCGCGCCCGCGAGTGCACCACCGCCGGTCCGGCCACCCAGACGAGGTAGCCGCCGTGAGCTCGCTCGTGCTCGAGCCGCTCCGCCATCTCGGTATAGTTCGCCGGCCGCTCCCGGCTCACCTCGGTCGACATGAAGCGGAACTCGTTGGCGTTGCCGTGCTCGGCAAGAAAGCCGGCGCCGTGAACCACGATGCCCTCGGACCCGTCCTCCGAAAGCCCGATCGCGACCCGCTCCCCTCGGCGCACCCGTCGCGGCTCGACGGTCTCGAGCGCGCCGTCCCCTCGATCGACGATCACCCCGTCCATTCGCGGGCGGGCCGGCAACACCCACCGACTACCGATCCGCACATACGTCGGCAGGTTGGAGGTGCAGAAGAAATTCTCGGGAAGCACCCCGTCCGCGGGGGCGGTCTCGAACCGGGCGCCGGGCGCATCCGAAAACGGAGGGCGGGCGAAATCAGGGAAGGACATGGTGGCGCGGGAAATGTAGCGGGGGAGGGAGGGACTTGGGGACCGGGAACCGAGGACTGGGGACCCGGAACGGCAGCGGCAGCGAGGCACGGTCACGCTCACCGACAGCCGTTCGCTCGGCAGTTCCCGGTCCCCGATCACTCAGCTATCGTTGACCCATGCGCCTTTTCATCCTGCTGGGACTCACTGCTCCGCTTGCGGCGCAGAGCCGAGACTCGACCGTCGCCGATTCCGCTAAGGCTCAAGCGCTTCCTGCCGTTCAGGTGACCGTCACGCGCGGCACCGAGGCCGCGCGGCGGGTTCCCGCGTCGATCGGCGTCGTCGGGGCGCGGGAGATCCAGGCTGGTCAGCTCACGGTCGGCCTCGATGAGGCGCTCAGCCGGATTCCGGGCGTGCTCGTCGTCAACCGATTCAACTACTCGGTCGATCAGCGCTTCTCCATCCGGGGCGCGGGCAGCCGGGCCAACTTCGGGCTCCGCGGCGTCAAGGTTCTCCTCGACGGCATCCCGCAGACGCTCCCCGACGGGCAGAGCCAGCTCAGCAACGTCGATTTCGGGACGATCGATCGCGCCGAGGTACTGGTCGGGGCGGCGTCGGCGCTGTACGGCAACGGGTCGGGCGGCGTGCTCTCGCTCTCGACGGCCATCCCGGCCGAAGGATTTCATCAGCGCGTTCGGGGTGTGGCGGGCGCGCTCGGAACCTCGAAGGTCGCGTCGACGAGCGGCTGGCGCGGCGGCGGGACCGACGCCTGGCTCGGCCTCAGCCGGTTCGACACGGATGGGTTCCGGCAACACAGTGCGGCGGAGGCCCGTCAGGTGAGCCTTGGCCTGGACCGCCTGGTCTCGGGCACCACGAGGGCGTCGCTCCGCTACTTCTTTGCCGACCTTCCCCAGGCGCAAAATCCCGGCGCGCTCACCGCCGCCGAGGTGGCGGCCCAGCCGGACAGCGCAGCGGCAGCCAACATCCTCCGCGGCGCCGACAAGGCTGTCACCCAGCATCAGCTCGGCCTTTCACTTCATCAGGCGGACACTCGCGGCAACGACGCCGAGCTCACGCTCTTCGGGCTGAGCCGCGACCTCGTCAATCCCCTGGCGACGGCGCCGCCCGGACCGACCGGCGCCACCGTGGGCACGTACAGCACGATCGGCCGACTGGCCGGCGGCTGGCGGGCCGCCGTCGGCCGGAGCCTAACGCCATCGGTCCGGCTTCGGGCCGGCGTCGACGCCCAGCTGATGCGCGACGACCGGGTCAATCGCCGGTCCAAAGGCGGCGCGCCGTCGGACACGATCGTCGTCGATCAGCGGGAGAAAGTCTTCGAGCTCGGTCCGTACGCATCGCTCCACTGGGACCTGACGCCCCAAGTGCTGCTGCTCACCGGCGTCCGGTTCGACCGGGTCCGCTTCTCCGTGCAGGATCACTTCCTCGCCGACGGCGTCGACAACAGTGGTGTCCGCACGATGAGCGCGGCGAGCGGCAGCCTGGGTTTGAGCTGGGCGGTGAGCCCGCTCTTCGTGCCTTATGCCAACGTCGCGACCGCGTTCGAGACGCCCACGACGACGGAGCTGGTCAATCAGGCGAACGGAGCGGTCGGCTTCAATACCACGCTCAACCCCCAGCGCTCCGTCTCGGCGGAGATCGGGGCGCGCGGGGAGGAGCGAGGTTGGCGCTATTCGGTTGCGCTCTACACGACCTCCGTGCGCGACGCGCTCGTCCAAGCGCGCGAACAGGATGGCCGCGCGTTCTTCGAGAATGCCGGACGGCTTCGCCATCGCGGGCTCGAGATCGGATTAGGCGCGACGCCGGTGCGCTGGCTCCACGCCGACGTGGCCTACACCTTCGCCGACAGCCGGTTCACCGACTACCGAATTCCTAACGGCGCCGTGACCGATACGCTGGACGGGAAACGGGTCCCGGCGATCCCGCGTCACTCGCTCCGCGCGGTCCTCGATCTCTTCGCCGGCGGCGGATCCTTCGCGATCGACCACCAGCTCGCATCCTCGATCTACGCGGACGACAAGAACACGCTCCGAGCCGATGCCTGGGGCAGCACCTCGATCCGCGCGAGCCAGGTCGTCCGGCTCGGCGGCCAGTCGTTCACGCCGTTCGCGCAGATCCAGAACCTGTTCAACCGCAGGTACGTGCCGTCGGTCACCGTGAACGGCTTCGGCGGCCGGGTCTATGAGCCGGCGCCGGGGAGGGTGGTCTACGTGGGGGTCGATCTGATGTTCGGGAGGGCTTAGGGCCGAGGGCTGAGCGCCTGACGTCCCACAACTGATGTCATCCCGAGGACCAACGCGACCAGGGATCTGGACCGCACTATCTCCTCCTCTAGAGCATGCTCACCGGATCGCGGTCAATGGCAAACCGAATCTCCTCCGGCGGCTTCCACTTCGGCGCGAGATACCGGACCAGCCTGCCTAACGGCTCCCCGCTCCCCTTGAGCACGAGATGCCAGCGCCAGCGGTCCTTGATCCGCGCCATCGGACACGGCGCGGGACCGAGCACCTGCACGTCGAGCGTGTGCCGGGTGACCACGCGGTCCACCGCGCGCGCCAGGCGCTCGCTCTCATCGATCACGGCGGTCTGCTCCACCCCTGATAGCACCAGATTCACCAGCGAAGTGAACGGCGGGTAGGCCGGCGCCGCCCGGTGGATTCGCTCCGCCGCCCAGAATCCTTCGGTATCGTGCGTCCGCGCGAACCCGATGCCGTGATGCTCGGGCGTCCAGGTCTGGACCACGACCCGGCCGCCCTTTGGTCCTCGCCCCGCCCGGCCGGCCACCTGCGTGAGCAGCTGGAAAGTCCGCTCGCTCGAGCGGAAGTCGGGAAGGTGGAGCGCGGTGTCGGCGTCGACGACACCGACGAGCGTAACGTTCGGGAAGTCGATGCCTTTTGCGATCATCTGGGTGCCGACCAGCACGTCGACGTCACCCCGCCCCACCCGGTCCAGGATCGCGTGGTGCGACCATTTGGTGCCGGTCGTATCGAGATCCATCCGCGCGATCCGCGCGGTCGGGAACCGCTCCGCGACCAGCTGTTCCACCTGCTGCGTTCCAATCCCCCGGGCCTTGCCGAGTGTCGCACCGCAGGCCGCGCAGGTCTCCGTGTAGGGCTCCTGATAGGCGCAGTAGTGGCATTTGAGCAGCGCCGGCGACCGATGGACCGTGAGCGAGATGCTGCATCGGGAGCACTCGCGCACGGCGCCGCAGGTCGTGCACTGGAGGAACGACGCGTAGCCCCGCCGGTTGAGCAGCAGAATCGACTGCTCTCGTCGGGCCAGCGTCTCGCCTAACAGACGGTCGAGCGTCTCCGACCACGGCACCGCGCCGACGCCGCGGATCCGGGCGGCCTTCCGGAGGTCGACGATCTCAACCGGGGGCAGCGGGCGCGATCCGATCCGTTCCGGCAGCCGGATCACCGTCAGCCGCTCGGCGGGCTCGCTCGCGGTCTCGAGCGACGGGGTGGCGCTCCCGAGCAGCAGACGCGCGCCCTCGAGCCGGCAGCGAACCCGCGCCACGTCGCGGGCGTGGTACCGGGGCGTCTCCCCGTTCTTGTAGGTCGCCTCGTGCTCCTCGTCCACCACGATGTAGGCGAGATCCCGGACCGGAGCGAACACCGCGGACCGGGGGCCGACGGCCACCAGCCGCTTCCCCTCGCGGAGCGAGCGCCAGGCGTCGGCCCGCTCGCCGTCGGAGAGCGCGCTGTGGAGCACCGCGACCCGGTCGCCGAACAGCCCGCGGACCCGGCTCACCGTCTGCGGCGTCAGGCCGATCTCGGGGACCAGAATGATGGCGCCCCGCCCGTGCGCGAGCTCGCGGCGGATGACCTCGAGGTATACGAGAGTCTTACCGCTGCCGGTCACGCCGAAGAGCAGCGCGGCGCCTCCGGCGGGAAGCACGGCGAGCTGATCGAGCGCGGCGAGCTGGTCGCGGGTCAGCTCGGTCGGCGCCGCGGTCCCGGCATCGTCGGCGAACGGATCGCGATGGAGCCCCACCGCCGTCACCGTCGCAAGACCCTGCTCGACCAGCGCCTTGACCACCCCGGCCCCGAGCTGCAGCCGCTCTCGCAGCTGCTCAGTCGGAATCCCGTCGGGGCTCTGCTCGAGCGTCTCGTAAAGGGCGCGCTGCTTGACCCGGCGCGCAAAGATGCGGTCTCGCTCCAGGAGCGGCAGCGGTGGCCCCGCGAGCCTCACGATCCGAGTGACCGGTCCGCGCCGCTCGGTCCGCGGCGGACGGATCTCGAGCGAGACCCTGCCGATCCGGGCCAGGCGCCCGGCGACGCTCCACAGCGGCGTGCCTAACGCCCGCGCGGCGCCGGCGAGCGGCACCGCTCCGCCGCCGCGTCTCGAGAGCCACTCCACCAGCCGACCCGCCACACCGCCGCCGACGTCACCGGCGCCGATCAGCCGGACCATCACTTCCGACTCGCCCCAAAGATCCGCCGGCAACATCGCCTTGAGCGCGAGCCCGATCGGCGAGCCGTAGTACCCTGCGATCCACTCCCCCGTCTTGAGCAGCGCAGGGCTCAGCGCAGGCTCAGCGTCCGGCGCCGCCAAAATCTCCTTCGGCTCCGCGAGCGGCCGGTCCACCCCAACGGCGGTCACGATCCCCACCAGCTCCTTATTCCTGAGCGGCACCACGACCCGCGCACCGGGAACGATCAGATCGGCGAGCGTGTCCGGGACGCTGTAGGTGTAGGGCGTGGCGAGGGGAAGCGGGAGGGCGACGTGGGCGAGGGTGGGCATCGCGGGGGAAGGTAGTTCCGGAGAGCAGGGAATGGGGAATAGGGAATGGGCAATAAAGAGACGCTCTTATTCCCGATTCCCTATTCCCTACTTCTTAGCCTCTCTTGACCAACCCCAACCCCGGCGCCGTCGGCAGCTTGATCCGGCCACCGCTGATCGTCGCGCCGATGTAGGGATCTTCCGCGAGCAACGCCGCGCCGTCGAGGTCCGCGATGTCGACGAGCGGGGTGAAGTGGGCCGCCGAGGTGATCGCGATCGAGCTCTCCAGCATGCAGCCGACCATCACCATCATGTGGTTGGCCCGCGCAATCGCGATCATCTTGAGCGCTTCGCGGAGGCCTCCGGTCTTGGCGAGCTTGATGTTGATGCCGTCGACGAGGCCCACAAGACGCGGGATATCGGCGGAGGTGAGGCAGCTCTCGTCCACGATGAGCGGAATGCGCGCCGCGCGGGCGACCGCCGCGAGCCCGTCGAGATCGCCCGCCACGAGCGGCTGCTCCAGTACCGTCACGCCATACTCTTCGAGCACCGGCAACATCCGAATCGCCTGCTTCCTCGTCCACCCGCAGTTGGCGTCGACTCGCAGCTCCTTGTCGGTCACCTCGCGGATCGCCTGGAGGATCTCCATATCGTTGCTGCCGCCGAGCTTGATCTTGAGGATCGGGTACTCCTCGGCCTCCCGCACCTTCTTCTTGATCATCTCGGCGGTATCGATGCCGATCGTGAAGGTCGAGAGCGGCGCCTTGGCCGCATCGAGCCCCCACATCTTCCAGACCGGCACGCCGAGCCGCTTGCCGACGAGATCGTGGAGCGCGGACGAGATCGCGGCACGAGTCGCATTGTTCCCCGTCAACGCCGTCTCCATCGCCCGATCCGCCTCTTCGAGCTGAAACGGATCGTCGGGAAGGACCTGCGCATACACGTCAAGCGCGGCGAGCGTGGTCTCCGGCGTCTCGTTATAGAAATACTGCGGCGTCGCCTCGCCCCACCCCTCGACCCCGTCGTTATCGATGATCCTCACGAGGACGGTGCGATAGGTGTCCCGAGTCCCCCGCGCAATCTTGAACGGGTACTTGGTCTTGAGAGTGAGGATCTCGGCTTGGACGCGGAGCTTTGGCACGACGACCTCGGGCTTAGGGCTTAGGGCTGAAGGAGTCCGAACTCAATTGTATACAATTGCAGAATGGAAAGAAAGAGCGAGGCGAACCGTCCTTCACTCATCCCTAACCGCCAATTCCCTAAGCCAGAAGCCCTACTCCCTAAGCCCTTCCAAGTGCGCCACCACCCCGTCCGCCAGCCGATCCGGCGCATACCCGCCTTCGAGAAAGCTCGCCAGAGGCACGCCGCTGAATTGGGTTCGGATCCGGGTCGTCCACTCGACGTAGTGGGCCGGTTCCAGCGTAAAATCGCCGAGCGGGTCGCCGAGCATCGAGTCGAAGCCGGCGGAGATGAGGATGATCTCGGGGGGGAAGTCTCGGGTGGCCTCGACGATCGCGCCCCAGAACGCCTCCACGTACCGATCGGGCGACAGCCCGGCCGGCATCGGCACGTTGAACACGTTACCGACCCCGCGTTCCGAGCGGTGCCCCGTGCCCGGCCAGTGAGGCCATTGGTGCATCGAGACGAATCGAATCGACGGATCCTGCCCGACGAGCGCCTGCGTCCCGTTGCCGTGGTGGACGTCCCAGTCCACGATGAGCACGCGCCCGGCCCCCCTGCTTTGCGCGTGCCGGGCCGCCACCACGACGTTGCCGAAGAGACAGAACCCCATCGCGGCGGACTCGAGCGCGTGATGACCCGGGGGACGAATCGCCGCGAACGCCGGCCGGCCGGCGAGCGCGATCGCCACCGCGGCGATCGCCGCTCCGACCCCGCCCAGCGCCGCGTCCCAGCTCGATCCGTTGATCACGGTGTCCGGATCGAGCCGGCCACCGCCCCGCTCGCTCACCGCACGGATCTTCTCGATGTATTCGACCGGATGAACCCGGAGGAGATCTTCGAAGGAGGCGAGCTCCACATCATGAAGCGCGGCCGGGTCGGCGGCCCTGATCCGCTCCCGCAGCACTCTCAAGCGCGCCGGTGCCTCCGGGTGGTGACGGCCCGGATCGTGAAGGAGGCAGGAAGGGTGGGAGAAGACCGGCGCGAGACTCCCACCGCTCATTTCGACGGGTTTCGCTTTCGGGAGAGCACGATGAGCGCCGCGTTAGGCACGATGCCGGCGCCCTCGAGAGTCCGATCGTCGGCCTCCATCAGCTCGGCGCCGCGGTACTTGACCATGTAATCGCCGGCGACCCGCTTGCCGAGGCTGGCGCGGTCGAGCACGGCCTGTTTGAGCGCCGAGATCCGCATCGTGGGCGCGACCGAGAAGGGATACTCCTGCCAGGTGTCGAGCACGGTCACCCGGAGCGACAGCGGCCCGGCGGTCATGCGACCTCGGGCAGGGTCGAAAGAAACCGGCCGAGCGCCTGATCGAACAGCAGGGTCGAGGCCCGGACCCGGTTGCCGGCCGGGCCTGGGATCACCGCGATCGCGATCTCTTCCCCGCCCTGTCCCCGGAGCGTCAGGTACGACGCCCCTTCCTTCTCCGGGTACGCCGCGTACTGGGGTACCCGCTCGGCGAAGAACTGCTTGGCTTTCTGAATGATCGCGGCCGCGCCTAACGATGTCGTCGTCTCGTGGATCATGGTCTCTCTATTGACGGAGAATCGTGATGCCGGTCGGCTGGGCCGGGATCGGCACCGTGCCGGTGACCTTCCGGGTCGTGAGGTCGACCACGTCGATCGCGCCCGGATCGGAGCCGATCGACTCCTGGGTGATGTAGGCGTACTTGCTGTCGGGCGAATACGCGATCCCGTGGACGATCTTCTTGGTCGTCGGGATCCGGGCCAGCTCGACGAAGGTCTTGGCGTCGATGATGCTGAAGCTCTGGGCCTTCTTGTTCGTCACGATGATCACCGAGCCGTCGGGCGAGGGCTCGACATTGTACGCGCCCGTCCCGACCGGGATCTCCTTCATGAGCGTCAGCTTCTCGGCGTCCCAAACCTGGACTTCGTTCCCGTAGTTGCACGCGACGTAGAGCGTCTTGTCGTCCGCGGACACCGAGACAAACGTGCCGGCGCACTCCTTCGCGAGATAATTCTCGGCGGGCGCCGGGGACGATCCCGTGGCCGGGGCGGTCGCGGGCATCGCCATCTTGGAGTGATCCATCGCCGCCATGCTGTGGCCTTTCCCGATCTTGGCCCGGCGGCTGATCGAGAACGTCCCGGTGTCGAGCTCGAGAATCTCGTCGCTGTTCATGCACGACACGTAGACGAACGTGCCGGCGTGATTCGACTTCACCCCGTGCGGCATGTCGCAGGCCGGGAGATCCGTGATCTTCGTCATCGTCGGCGTGTGGATGATCGAGACCGGATTGGTCGCCGGGTGGTCGCCGTGGAAGTCGGAGTTCGCCACGAACGCGAAATCACCGTCGGGCGTGATCGCGATCGTGGTCGGAAACATGTCGACCTGGGCCTTGCCGAGCACCGCGTCGGTCTTCGCGTCGAAGCGCCACAGGCTCCCGAACGGGACGCCGTGCGCGATCGTCACATAGTAGGACTTCCCATCCGGCGCGACGGCGATGTTATGGGGGCCGTCGATGTCCGCCGGCATAATCCCGACCGGCACGACCTTCTCGACGACGAGCGTCCCGCCCTGCGGCTTGAGAAACGTGATGATGTCGCCCGATTCGCTGACCACCGCGACCCGATACGCCGGCGTCATCTGCGCCGAGAGGGGAGCAACGCCCGCCAAGAGCGCCAGCCATCCAAGAGCTCGCATGGTCCTGCTCCTTCCGCCGAGCTAGTCCACCCGCTGAGCGGATAGCTCGAGTTGGGCCGGAGCTTCCGGCCGAAAAACCTGCCACCATTGTCGTCGCGACAGCACCACCACTACGACCTCACCGGCGGGCGGATCGTCCAACCCCAGCACGGACACCAGGATCGGGGGACTCACCCCGGCCGGAACGTTCAGCCGGTATTTGACGCCATTCCACTGGAACTCGGCGGCCGCCGGGATTTCGCCGACCGTCACCTCGATAAAATAGTCATCTTCGACCTGGAAGACGCCTTCCGCGACCTTCTCGCCCGAGCGGTAGAAGACCGGATCGAACGGCTCGCCGGCGAGCCGGGCATAGTTCGCCTCGACCGCTTCGTCCAAGTCCTCGAGGTTCGGCGCTCCAGCCCGCCACTCAACGTGGTGGCGGACCTCATGAACCAGCGTCTCCCAGGCCTCGGTGCGCCAGTCGAAGTCGGGGTTGTCGCGGGCGACCGCCGCAAAGGAGCCGAAGTACAACACGACCCGGCTCTGCACCGCCTCGGGAGAGCCTCCGACCGGCGCGGCCGGGAGCGGAACGCACTCACCGAGCGTGTAGACGTCGGGCCGGTCCGGGTGCGCGATCGTCTGCGGCACCACCGCAATCTCGGCGACGCCGTCCAGAAACTCTTCCGGAAGCTCGGTCGCCATGCGGCTGACCATCGACTCAAAGTCGGCGAGACGCACGTTCCTCCCTACAATCGCTCTTTCAGGTATCCCAAAACCTCCGTGAGCGCGATCCGCTCCTGCACCATCGTGTCCCGGTGGCGGACCGTCACTTGCTGATCTTCCGCCGACTGACCGTCCACGGTGAGACAGAACGGAGTGCCCACCTCGTCCATCCGCCGGTACCGGCGGCCGATCGCCCCCGAATCGTCGTAGAAACAGGGGAAGTGCTTCCGGAGGTCGTTGAACAGGCTAGTCGCCATCTCCGGCATTCGGTCCTTGTTCACGAGCGGGAGCACGGCCGCTTTGATCGGGGCAACACAGGGGTGGAAGCGGAGCACGACCCGGGTCTCTCCCTCGACCTGTTCCTCATGGTACGCGTCCGCCATGACGGTGAGCGCCACCCGGTCGGCGCCGGCGGAGGTCTCGACGACGAAAGGAACGTAGCGCTCGTTTGCGAGCTGGTCGAAGTACTCGAGCTTCTTCCCCGAGTGCTCCTGATGGCGCTTGAGGTCGAAGTCGGTCCGATTGTGGATGCCCTCGATCTCCTGCCAGCCGAAGGGAAACTCGTATTCGATGTCGTACGCCGCCTTGGCGTAGTGGGCCAGCTCGGTCGGTCCATGCTCGTGCCAGCGGAGCTTCGCCGGGGTGAGGCCGAGGTCGTAGTGCCACGCCATCCGGAGACCGCGCCACCGCTCGAACCATTCCTCGTCGGTCCCGGGCTTCACGAAGAACTGCATCTCCATCTGCTCGAACTCGCGGGTCCGAAAGATGAAGTTGCCCGGCGTGATCTCGTTTCGGAACGCCTTGCCGATCTGGGCGATGCCGAACGGGACCTTCTGGCGGGCGCTCTGGAGGACATTCAGGAAATTGACGTAGATTCCTTGAGCCGTCTCGGGCCGGAGATAGACGACGGATCCGGACTCCTCGACCGGCCCCATGAAGGTCTTGAACATGAGATTGAACATCCGGGGCTCGGTGAGCTGGCAGGCGGTGTGCTCACCGGGGTGCTTCGAGGGTTTCTGGGGACAAGCCACCTCACCCAGCTTGTCGGCCCGAAAGCGGGCTTTGCAGGTCTTACAGTCGACCAGGGGATCGGTGAATCCGGCGACGTGACCCGAGGCTTCCCACACCTTTGGATGCATGAGGATCGCGGCATCGAGGCCCTCGATGTCGTCCCGCGCCTGGACCATCGCGCGCCACCAGCGGTCCTTGATGTTGCGCTTGAACTCGACGCCGAGCGGCCCGTAATCCCAGACCGAGCCGAGGCCGCCGTAGACCTCCGACGACTGGAAGACAAACCCTCGGCGCTTGCAGAGGGAGACCAGCTTATCCATGACGGTCAGGGCGGCCATTGAGTCCATCGGGAGCGGGTGGCTAGGGCCGGTCGGGTCCATAACCGGTCTCGATTCCGGACCTGGACGCCGGGCCTCGATCTCGAATATTAAGGTGCTCTGCAAATAGCTGGCAAGCAAGGAGTTGCGCTATCGCAAAGTGCGGCCGGTGGGCCCCTCTGCACCCGCCTGCAGCAAGGTGCCAGGGCCCGTGGCGTCAAGGAGTTAGCGGGTAAGCATCCGTCTGGCTTGGACTTTGCCATGAAACGACTCGGACTACACCTGTACATACCGGCGGCTAAAGTCTGGGCAACCCCCAGTTTTTCGACACCGAAACTGCGTGACCGTGGCGCCCAACCGACGCCGGAAGAAGGATAGGCGATGGACCAAGCCCGCTTAAGGCCTCCCGAACCGCCGCTTCGGAGGCACGCGCCCCAGACTGAAGCCGGTTTCTCCATGTTCGAGATGCTCACGATCATCGTGATCGTCGGGATCCTCGCGGCGCTCGCGATTCCGCGGCTCGATTGGACCGCGTACCGGGTCAACGCCGAAGCCCGGAACATGGTGATGCAGCTCGCGTACGCGCAGCGCCTCGCCGTGAGCCTCCAGCATAACGTGCTGGTGACCGTGGACGTGACCAATCGGCACCTGGTCGTGGACGAAGACAAGAACGACGACGGGCTGTACCAGTCGAGCGAGCGGCGCCGGGTCATCCAGCTCGATGACGGCGTGATCTTCAACCGGAACGGCGCGCCCGATCTCCCTGCGCCCGCGCCGACCAACGCGCTCACGGTCATCACCTACCGCCGCGACGGCAGCGCCAGCACAGCGGGCGTGATCTTCATGAACTCGCAGCGGGGCGTGAACAGCGGAAACAACAATCATGCGCGAGCTCTCGAAGTGATCCGGGCGACCGGCCGCGCCATGTGGTACTCGTACGTCTCGGGCACCTGGCGGAGGATGAACTAGATGAACAAACGCGGCTTTACGCTGATCGAGCTGATGATCGCCATCGTGATGCTCACGACGATGGTGCTCGCGCTCGGCCGGTTCACCGGGATGTTCCAGAACGCCACCACGAAGGCCACCATCCTTTCGACGATGACGTCGATCGCGAAGGAACGGCTCGAGCAGATTCGCAGCGATCCGCGCTACACGACGCTGGTCGCCCGGTACGCCACCGCCGATTCGGTCGGCTTTCCAGGGTACACGATGATTCAGCGCAAGTCGCTTCTGACGCGGGACCAG
>JBDTOH010000015.1:0-25688 GCA_039933355.1 Gemmatimonadota bacterium
GAGTCGTTGATCTCGTACAGCGGCGAGGCGTCATCGAGGATCCAAAACGCGCGGCCCTCCGTGGAGATCACCAGGTCCTTCCGTTTGACCCTGAGATCGGTCACCGGCACGTGCGGCAGATTGAGCTGGAAGCGCCGCCACTTGAGACCGCCGTCCGTCGAGGCATAGAGGCCTGTCTCGGTACCAGCGTACATCAAACCGCGCCGGTTGGGATCCTCCCGAACCACCCGGACCATGTCGCCGTCGGCGATCCCGCTCACCAGCTTGGTCCAGGATTGCCCATAGTCGGAGGTCTTATAGATCAGCGGCGCGTTGTCATTCCACTTGTGTCGGCTCACCGCGATGTAGGCGGTCGCCTGATCGAAGGGTGAGACCTCGACCATGTTGATCAGGCTCTCGCTGAGGCCCTTCGGCGTCACGTTCTTCCATGACGTGCCGCCGTCCCGGGTGAGCTGGACCAGGCCGTCGTCTGTCCCGATCCAGATCGTCCCCGCCTCGTGCGGCGATTCGACCCCGTAGTAGATGGTGCCGTACACCTCCCCGCCCGCGCCTTCATTGGTGATCGGCGTCCCGCCGGCGCCCTGGCGCGACTTGTCGTTCCGGGTGAGATCGGGGCTGATCTCGGTCCACGAGTTACCCCGATCGGTGGTCTTGAGCAGGACGTTTCCCGCGTGGTAGATCGTCTTCGGGTCGAACGGGGACACGAAGATCGGCGCGCTCCAGTTGAACCGGTACTTGAGCTGATCCGACGGTTCGGCGAGCCCGAGGAACGGATAGGCCATCACGTTCCGTTCGAAATCCGTCGTCTGGTCGTGCTCGTTGATGATCCCGTGATAGCATCCCGCGTAGACGTAGTGCGGGTCCGCGGGGTCGAACGCTACGTGCGCACTCTCGCAGCCGCCCACCTGATGCCAGTCGTTCGGCGAGATCCCCGGCCCGGCGACCGCGCTCGGAATCGCGACCGTGGAATTGTCCTGCTGACCGGCGTACAGCCAGTAGGGGAACCGGTCGTCGGTGATCACCCGGTAGAACTGCGCCGTCGGCTGGTTCCCCTGCGAGGACCAGGTGCGCCCGCCGGTAAACGAAACCACCGCACCGCCGTCGTCCGCCTTGATCATGTTCTGCGGATTCGAAGGGTTGATCCACAGGTCGTGGTTGTCGCCGTGCGGATCGGGCAGTGGCGTGAAGGTGCGGCCCGCGTCGATCGATTTCATGAGCGGAGCGTTGATCACGTAGACCACGTCCGGATTCATCGGGTCGGCCGTGACGCGGGTGTAGTACCACGCACGCGCACGAAGCACCCGGTCTCCATTCACCAGCTGCCAGCTGGCGCCCCCGTCATCCGATTTGAACAGGCCGCCGCTGTCCGCCTCGACGATGGCCCAGACCCGGTCCGGATTCGCCGGTGATACCGCGACGCCGATCTTGCCCATAATTTTGGGCAGCCCGCCGGTGAGCTGCTTCCAGGTGTCGCCGCCGTCCGTGGATTTCCAGATTCCCCCGCCTGGCCCGCCGCTTCTCACCAGCCAAGGCAGCCGTTGATGATCCCACAGCGCCGCGTAGAGAATCCGCGGGTTGGTCGGATCCATCGCGAGATCGCTAGGCCCCGTGAGCGAGTCGGCCGAGAGAGTGAGCTTCCAGCTCTTACCCCCGTCCAGGGACCGATAGATCCCGCGTTCGCCGCTCGGTCCCCATCGACTTCCCTGCGCCGCTACATAGACGACATCGCTGTTCCGCGGGTGAACGATCACCCGCGAGATCTGCCGCGAGTTGACCAGGCCGATGTGGGCCCAGGTCCGGCCGGCGTCGGTTGACCGGTACATCCCGTCTCCCCAGGACGACGAGACGCCGCGGACCGGCGCCTCTCCAAGCCCGGCATACACCACGTTCGGATCGTCGGGTGCAACCGCGATGGCGCCGACCGATCCCATGTTGATCTGGCCGTCGGCGATCGGACGCCAGCTATGGCCTGCGTCGTCGGTGCGCCAGATGCCTCCCCCTGTCGCGCCCATGTAGTAGGTGAGCGGCTGCGATGGGACTCCAGTGGCAGTCGTGGCTCGGCCTCCCCGGAACGGTCCGATGTTTCGCCATTGGAGTGCCTTGAGCCCGGCCAGGTCGAGACCTGCGGGCGTCTGCTGGGCGGAGGTTGCGACCGGCTTGTCCTTGCTCTGGGCGGCCGCTGACTCGGCGGTGAGGAGCTGCGTCATACCAATTCCGGCCGAAATCATTTTGCGGACAACACTCATGGCCCTGAGCTCCTCGATAGGCGGGGACGAAATTGTCGGGGGAGACGGCGTGGGAAAACGCTACAGTCGGGGTACCGTGGCCACAAGGCGCGAGGATCGCCGAAACGACTGAGCGGCGGCCACCGGTCGTACCAGTGCCCGCCGCCCAATGGATCCTGCCATTGCCGGGCTACATCGAATTGCGGAGGGCGTCGGAGACCCGCGCCGTTTCGAGCCTGGCCCGCGTCACGCCGTCTCGCACTTCGTCGAAACGAACCAACTGCGCGGACGCCTGAATCTGATCACCGAGGGTCGCGAGGCCCTGCGCGCCGATGATGGTGGCCGTCGCCTTGAGCATCTGGGCGAGACGCTGCACGGCGGCTGCATCTTCCTTCCGAACAGCCAGATCGAGCTCGGTCATCCAGGTCGGAGTATCAGCCAGGAACTTCTCCGCGAGCCGGGTGATCATCGTCGGTCGGCGTGCGCCCGCGCCTGAGCGAAGCTGCTCCAGGAACCCGCCGTCGATCGGAGCCGGCGCCTCCCCGGATTCGTCGGTGGGCGTAGCCTCTTCGACCGCCAGACGGACTTCCAGAAAGGCCTGTTCGATCCGGCCCAGCTCCCCTCCAACCGGTCCGATATCGCCGGACTCAGCGGCTCGATGGGCGACCTCGACGGCGTCGCTGAGCTGGATCGCGCCGAGGAGCCCGCACATAGTCTTGAGCGATGCCAGCGCCTGACGGGCCCGCGGGAGATCGCCGCGATTGGCCGAGGTTGCGACCTCCGAGATTCTGGCCGGGGCCTCACGGAGGAAGGTCGCGACCAATTGGGTGGCGAGCGATGAGCCGCCTCGAGTCAGTTGCTCGAGAATTGCTTCGCTCACCACGGGCTGTTTCTGCGGAGGCTCCGAGCACTCGAGGGCAGCGGCAGAGACTGAGGCGGTTGGCTCCGCTTCGGCTTCCGCGGTTGTTCTCGTGAGGTCGGTCGAGACCATCGGACGCGCTTCTTGATCCGGACCGGCCTCGGATGTCGGAGCTGCTTCCAGCGTCGCACCTGACGCCGAGACTGGATCCGCTTCGGGTGGCAAAGCCGACTCGAACGGCGTCGGCGGCGCGCCCGGGACCACGCTCTCGGTGGCGTTAGGCAGCCCCGACCACCGGAAGTGCACGAGGGCGACCGGCTCGACCCCAACACGGACCGGCGCGAGCGGCGGCAAGACGGGTACTTCGAGCTGGATGGCCTCCGCCCAGGGTACCGTTGGTGGCGCTGCTGACTCGACCGGATCCACCGTATCCGCCACATCTGCGTCGGCCTCCGGTGGATGAGCCGCCGACTCCACTGCGTTCAGCCCCTGCGGCTCAGACTCGACCGTATCCCTTCGATCCGCCTCGAGCTCGTACCCATTCGGTACCTCGACCTCGGGCTCGACCGTGCCCGTTACATCCTGCAGAGAGGCAGCCTCGGAATCTTCCGGCTCGAACAGCGTTGCCTCGACCCGCGGTGGCGGCGCACTGACTTCTTGGGGAGCGTCTTCCAGCATGCTCTCGCCAAGCGTGATCAAGCCGGGTACGCCGACATTTCCGTCAGAGTGATCCCGCGCGAGCTCCCAGCCCGTCAGCAATCCCTCGGCAGGAGCCGGTGATGGTGCGCCGTTTCCTTCGAATCCGAACAGACCGTAAGCGTCCTCCGCCATGCGGCTGATGGAGTCGCTCACGCCTTCCTCGGAGACCATTTCGTCAGCGCCCGCGGGATCGGGCTCCCCGATCGCGAACGTGTCGATCATGAGCCGGGCGTGCGCCTCCGGCTCCGGAGGAGCAGGATCGTGGTCGCGCTCGACCACAGGGCCGGTCAGCAGAAGCTCGGCGATGCCGGAGATCTCCTCAGCTGCGCTCTCGGGATCGGAAGGAAGGATTGACTCTGTGGACCCGGACGACGGGGCTCGACCTTCGACCGGGACATCGACCGAGTCGAGCCACAGACTCGCGAGCATGTCCTCGATGCCATCGTCGTTCTGGAGGTGCTGAGCGCTTTTCGCTTCGGCCAGTGAGTGGCGGGTGATCAGAGATGGACCTCTCCCGTCGGGCCCGATCTGCTCGAGCGCCTGCAGGGTCTCTCCCAGCTCGTCGTTCGGTACCGGCTTTCGGAGATAGGCCGCAAAGCCCGCGTGCCAGAGCCGCTTGCCCTCGCCAGGGCTGCCCACGGCGGTCAGCATGACCAGCGCGACCTGTTCGAGGCCGGTGTCGGACTTGATCCGTCGCGCCAGCTCCTCGTGCGCCGGCCGGACCGCATAGTCGCTCAGGAGGCAGACTCCGAAGCTGTCGCCGCTCTGACGGGCCGACTGGAGCAGCGCGATGACCTGGCTCAACTCCTCTACGAACTCGATCCGCCAGCCGGCCGCCTCCACTTGGTTGGCAAAACGCTCACGGCTGAGCGGGTCGTGCTCGACCACGAGCGCGCGTCCACCCTTCGCCCCCGGAGCCCGCGTGGCCGCGTCGTCCGCCGGCGTCGTCGCCGCAATCAACGGGAGCGAGAACCAGAACGTGCTGCCTCGCTCCATCTCGCTCGCGGCCCCGATCTCCCCGCCCATCAAGCGAACCAGATCGGAACTGATCCGAAGACCGAGGCCGGTGACACAGAACGACCGGTAGGGCGACGCATCGACCGGAACGTACTCGTCGAACACTCGCTCCATCCGCGAAGCGGGAATCCCGACGCCGGTGTCGACGACCGAGAACACCACCGACGTGGTCGCATCCGCGCCGCCATCGGCCGCCACTTGGATCACCACTTCGCCTCGGCTGGTCGCATGAAGCGCGTGCCCGACCAGATTGCCCAGCACCTGCCGGATGCGTCCGGGATCGCCCACGACTTGCCGCGGCACGTCGGGCCGCCAATCGACCCGAAGGGTGAGTCCGCGATCTTCGGCCCGAGGGGTCAGGGTCTTGGCCGTCTCCTCCACCATGGAACGGAGGTCGAACCGGATCGGTTCAACCGAGAGGGTGTTCTCGGCCAGGCGCGCGAGGTCGAGCAAATCGTTGAGGATTGCCGAGAGCGTCTCCCCTGCCAGGTAAATCCCCTTGGCGTACTGACGCTTGGAATCCGCATCGCTCTCGACGATGAGACCCGACATCCCGATGATCGCATTGAGCGGCGTCCGGAGCTCGTTGCTCATCTGGATGAGATACTCATTAATGGTGCGGCCGCGGGCCGGGGCGCGGACCCGGACGGCCGGCGACTCGCCGGAGACGCTGTCGGCGTCGGCGACGACGGGGGCGTTTCTCTCGGTCATGATGATCTAGCTCCTGAGGGCCGGCCGGGGCCGGCCGGGCCTAACGCGTGACCTTGACCGGGATGAGCCCCTCCAACACGGCCGCCACTCGTCCATACTCGCGGCGCAGCAACTCGGTCAGTTTCCGTGCTTCCTCGGACTGGCCGGCACCGAGTGAGCGGAGCGCGGCGCACTGCTCGACCATCTGCGCAGCCCCAACCATAGAGCACATCCCGCTCAACTCCTTCGCGATCTCGTGCGCCTGCTTCGGATCCTGTTCGCCGACCGCGGCCTCGATTCCCTCCAGCTGATACGGCGCTTCCGCGAGGAAGAGCGAGACGAGCTGACCGGCAAGCCCGAACTCGTCGCCGGCGGAAGCTCGAAGCTGCTCCAGCATCGCAGGCTCGATCGCCGGCAGGTCGATCGGTGTCGTGGACGGCTCCGACGAGGGAGGCGGCTCGAGCGCCGCGCGGACCCGCCCGAACTCTCGTTCGATCCGCTCGACGATGGCGCTTGCATGCGTGAAGGCTTCGCCTTCAGTCGACTCCTCGAGCTCCCGGCACAGCTCCGCCAGGGGAGCCGCGCCGAGGATGAGGCAAATGCTCTTGAGGTTTTGGGCGAGGCCGTTGACAGTGCCCGGTTCGGCGTCGTGCACCGCACCGCGGATCTCGCTAATCCTGACCGGCGCGTCGTGCAGGAAGATCGCCACCATCTGGGGCGCGAGCCCGCTACCGGAGCCGTTGCGCGCCTGGGTCAACTCCTCCAGTAAGCGCGGGTTAACAGCGGGCTGCTCAGGGCTCACGCCCGACACCGACTCGCCGTCGAAACGGATCTGAACCGTGGAGTCGGCGACCAGCTCGACCGGGGGCTGAGCGGGCTGCCCAAAGGTGTAGGCCTCCTCCGTGAACGAGATCGCGGATCCGGGAGACTCCCACGTCGCCGGCCCCGGTTCTGGACCGGAGTCCATCACAGCGGGCGCGAACTCTTCCTTCACCGCGGGCAGCGGAAGCTCGGCCGTGAAAAACATGGCTCGTGCGGATCCAAAATCGACCGTCAGCCCGCCGCCGAGAGCCCGGGCCAGACGGCCCGCAACGGCGATCTCGAGACCGCCTTCTTCGGGAAGCTCACCGTCGATCTGTCGGTGAATCCGGTCTTGTCGCGCGGCGGTCACGGCGCCGGGGATCTCAACGGCCAGGCGAAGCCGCTGATCGGAGCCGGCCGCGCGGTCGACGCCTAACGACATACCCCGGCCGGTTCCGTACCCGAGCAGAGCGTCGATCAGCTGACGAAGCCGGGAGGGGTCGCCGACCACGAGCGAGGGAAGGCCGGGAACGACCGTGAGCTCGATCGGCGCGCCGGCCGCCTCGCCCGCCTTGGCCGTGACCTCCTGAAGCAGTTGATGGATATCGAACGGCAGCGCGGCGACTGCGAGATCGCCAACATCGATCGATCCAATGTCCCGGATCTGACCGGCTTGTACTGCGAGCCGGGCAAGTCCGCGCGCGGGATCGGTCCCGGCGACATTGATGGTTGCCTGGAGCTGCAATCCGAGCCCGATCAGAAACCGCCCCTGATCCTCGCGCTGCATGGCTCCCTGAGCGACCATCTGCTCCCGTGCCGCCACGGCGGCGCGCTCGGGCGCAATGTCGGTCACCGACCCATTCACGGACTTGGGACGGCCAAGGTGGTTCAGGGTCGTGTTCGCCTGGACTCGGCACCAGAGGTACGTGCTGTCGCGGCGCCGGAAGCGGATGTCCTCTCGGATTGGATCTCCCGCGCTCGCGGCCTGATCCAGCGACGAAGCCAGCCGAATCCGATCGTCGGGATGGGTCAAATCCTCGAACCCGGCCCTGGTTGCCTCGAGCTGACCCTCGGCGTATCCCAGCAGGCGGGTCAGGCTCGGGCTCAGATTCCACTCGGCCGCCGTCACGTCCCATTCCCACAATCCGTCGCGGGCCATCGCGAAGGCGCGCTCGAAGCGCTCCTGCTGAACCCGCGCCAGGCTCACCACGCGGTTTACGCCCTGACTCAGCACGGTCCACTCCTCCGACGGACCTAACGACGGCATGGGGCCCGGCAGATTGCCCGAGGCGAGAGGCTGGATGACTTGGCGGAACCGGCGGAACGGCAGGACGAGATAGCGCCTGGCGACGAGCCACAAGCCGCCCACAATCAGAATCACTCCGAGCAGCGCGGTGATCAGCAGGGTGCGAAAGTGTCGTCCCGCGGAGAGAAACTCGCCCCGGCCGGTCTTGAGCGACGCGAGCATCGCCTGCTGTGCGTAAATGTCGGACAGCGCAAACTGGACGTCGACGCTATCTCCTCCGGCAAAGGAGCGGACTTCTACCTTCTGGGGCTCCCGAGCCGCCGTGAGCGGCGCGATGCTCAGCCGTCCCGGCCGATCGCCCACGCCAGGGCCGAGCGCCCCAGCCGGCAGCGGTTGCGCGACGATCACATATCCGCGGATGGCTTGGCTGGAGTCGGCGTAGTTGCTCGGGAGAATCGCAGCACCGGCGACGTGAATGAGCCCCACGTCCGTTCGCACGACGCCGGCGATCGGTTCGCGGTTGTCGAGCATGCGGAGCAAGCCGTTCTTGACAACTGCCTGCTCGACGCCGCCCATCGACGAGTCGTTCCACCGGTACAACGCTCTGCCGTCGAGGCTGTAGATCGCGACGAACTTGTCGCCGAACTGTCGGGGAAACCACTCGGCAAACGGCGGACGAATGAACGAATCAGGCTGAGCTGCTCCATGAGCGACCAAGTCGTAGAGCGCGCTCGAGAACCCGGCTTCCATCAGTCGGGTCCGATCGCGATTGCCGAGCCGGTCGAGGCGGGTCCGAACCTCGTTGGCGAGCTTGGCGTATTCCGATTCTTCGAGGGCCGCGGCGGTTCGAGTAACACCGAAAAAGGTCCAGCCAATGAGGCCGCCGAGGGCCAAGACAAGGGCGACCGCCGCTACGATCGTCCAGGTGTGAATGCTCGCGCCTTTGAGGGAAAAGCGCTCGCTCCGCCGCCCCTGATCTGCTGCCATGGTATGACTCCCGAAACCAGACCAAGTCGTCTTCTCGTCGACGCAGCACTGCCTATGGCGCCGTTCGGCGGGATGATTGGAACGGGTTGGCATTGCATTTCTTGGGCGCAAACGCGGCGGGAGCCAATTTTCATAGCGGCCTTGGCGCCTAATAGCGGAGATTACGTATAAATATTATACGGGGTTGTATAGCAAACTCCCATTATGAGTTTGTTGCTTGCTTTTTGATAAACCGTTTATATCAAATGTCTTACAGATCGCAGCGCGTCGCTGAATTCATGAAAAGTATTCGATGAGCAAATCAAAGACAGTAGCGTGACAGACTCGTGCAGGTTTTCTTGACTCTGGCTCGTCCAGCCGCGTTTGACTGGGAACTCCCCTTGGATTTTGCGCCGAATGGGCCTCCTCTGATCTTGGAGCTCCTTGCCCCGCGAGCCGTTTTCTGGACCGACCCCGAGTCACGCTTGCGGCCGAGATCACCAGTTGACGGACCCCTCAGCCGCTCATCGCCAGACCTCCCGCTTGGCCAGTTCGGTGACGTGCGCCACGTGGTGAGCTCCGTGCCACGCATACATCGCCAGCGCACGATCGATCGTGAAATCCAGCTTGCTCCCGGGGTGATAAAAGGTCCGAGTGAAATCGCTCGGCCCGAGCGACCGCAGCAGTAGAGTCCAGCGTTCGTGAAGAGCTTCCAGCATCCGCAGCGACACCTCGATAGGCCCCGTGCTGTCCGCCAGCTCGGCCCAGCGCGCTTCTTCATAAGGCTTGATGACCGGGCGTTCCTCCGTCAGCGCGAGCTTGATGCGAATGTAGGCGTTGAGGTGACTGTCCGGAACGTGATGAACGACTTGACGCACCGTCCATCCCTCGGGCCGGTAGGGAGTATCGAGCTGGCGCTCGGTCAGACCCGTTACGGCCGTACGGAGCCGGCTGGGAACGGCGGCGATCGCATCGATCCAGCCGGCGCGATCAGCGCTGGTGCCCTCACGGATGTAGCTGAACTCCCCGATCGGATATCGCAGGTCTGTCATGTGGCGAGGCAAGGGCTGTGGTCGAGGAGCGGCGGACTAGACCAGATGATAGTAACGCTGGTATCGGCCTTCTCGAAATGCGAGTCCTGCGAGGACAGCACCCCCAATTTCGATAGCAAGAGCGACCAGCATGGCTCCGTCGACATAACCCTGCACGACCAGCCCGGCGAGACGTGCCACGGCGATCCCAGCCAAGCTGAACCCTTGAGCAGCCAGCCCCGCGCGGGTCCACCGCGGTCGCCGGATGCAAGCGAGGAGAAAAAGGCGAGGCCGAGATCCAGCCCGCCATACAGCGCCCAGAACTCGATCGCCCTGCGTGGGAGGACGAGCGCAAACCCGGCGTGCTCTGCGAATTGCGTCGGCAATGCGATCGCCAGCAGACCAAGCCCGGCATAAGCACCGATCCCACACCCAACGCTACCTGAGGCAGCCGTTTCACGGACCACTCAGCGACGAGAGGGAGGGGCGGACCCGCGGGCTGAGCCCGCCTTCGCGGGGGCGGCCACATACACGCCGCCCCGGGTGAGAACGATAGTAGCGTCAGCCGGCACCTGGACATAGAGATCCCGGCCGCTTTGAGTCAACGCCGGGTACTGGCGACCCACCTTGGCCATCATTGAGCCCAGCAGGAACTCGGGAAACGGGAAGCCGTTCACGGAGATACTGCGGAGATAGAACCGCGCGATTTCAGGACCGGTTCGAGTAAGCAAGACGGTCGCGACCACCGCCGTTGACGAATCGACCATTGAAGCGATCGGTCCGAGCAGAGCGCGGGTTTCAAGCGGAAGATCTTGAAGCCGGCCGCGCACTTCGATATGAGTGCTGTCAACGGCCACCTCGATGCCGAGGCTGTCCGGGATCTTTCCCGCGCCAAGCCGAGCGAGGAGATAGGAGGCCCAGTCTCCGCCGTCGATGGTTCCGTTGAGAAGCCGCCGATCCACGAACACCGAGTCGACGATGGCCGACGCCCTTGCGATGCCGTCCTTGGTGAGACGGCCGCCCCCGGGGGCGGTTTGCGCGCCAACCCCCGCGATGGCGAGCGAGAGGAGCGCGACGATGCGAAGCACGTGCTTCATCCCGCCACCACCGTGTCGGGACGACTTTCGGCGCTGCTCAGCGTCCACGCGAGCAGAAGCGCACCGACGGTGACTCCGATATCCGCGACGTTGAAAATCCAAAAGCGATGCTCCCCCAGCCCGATATCGATGAAGTCGACGACTCCCTGATTGGAACGAAGCCGGTCGAAGAGATTCCCTAACGCTCCGCCGATCACGAGGGCAAGAGCCAACGCCTGGAGCCGCGCCTTAGCGGGCGTGCGGAGGTAAAGCATGGCCAGAACCGTCACGGCGGCGATGGCCAGCCCGCTGAACACGAACCGGGAGTGCTCACCAACCGAGATGCTCATGGCGGCGCCGCGGTTGAACGCCAACGTGAACCGGAGGAAGTCTCCCACGACCGGCTCGGGTGCATAAGGCACCAACCCGGCCACCGCGAGCTCCTTTGTGGTGCAGTCTGTCAGTAACCACACGGCCATTAGAGGCCAGAAGATGCGGGCTTTTGTCGATATGGTCATAATCCGTTCGACCCGGCTGAGGTCCGATCCCCCGGACGACGTCCCGGTCACCAAGTAGACGATAAACAGTCTATTACATGGACATGGGCATTGACGTGAGGAACCGAGGGGCCTTCCGAGCCTTGGTGGTCTGTTCGAAGGCGTAGGCGAGCCGGAGCAGCTTCCCCTCCTGCCAGGGCCCCCCCATGAACGAGAGACCGACCGGCAACCCGTGCACATCGCCCGCCGGGACGGTCACCGACGGGTACCCCGCGACGGCGCTCATGGTCGAGCTCCCTCCTGTGAAACGGTCGCCGTTGACCAGATCGATCGGCCAAGCCGGTCCGACCGTGATGCCGACGATCGCGTCCAGCCGATGTCGGGTGAGGAGCAGGTCGATCCCTTGGGCTCTCGACAGCCGCCGACAAGTCGCGAGGAGCGTGCGATACTTTGGTTCCGTCAGTGGTCCGACCGCCGCCGCCTTGATCAAGATCTCCTGCCCGAAATACGGCATCTCGCGATCTCGATTCGCCTCGTTAAACGCAATCAGGTCCTTCATCGTTCGATGAGGCACCGCACTCCCGCGAGTCGCCAGATATGCCTCGAGACCCGCTTTGAACTCATAGACCATGACATCGAACTCGGCCGGCCCAATCTGCTCCAACGTTGTGAAGTTGGCGGGGTCGACCAGCGTCGCGCCCGCTGATTTGAGCGCGTCGAGCGCCGACTCGTAGACCTTCTCCGTCTTCGAGCTGATGCTCAGCCCTTTCCGCATAACGCCGATTCGGGCGCCCTTGAGACCGCCGGCATCGAGGAACGACGTGTAATCTTTGGTGGTCTTTCCAGCGCTCGCCCTCGTCGACGCATCCCGCGGGTCGACCCCAGTCAACGAGCCGAGGAGAATCGCGG
This sequence comes from Gemmatimonadota bacterium, assembly GCA_039933355.1. GTDB lineage: Bacteria > Gemmatimonadota > Gemmatimonadetes > Gemmatimonadales > GWC2-71-9 > SHZU01. Next base: position 12,017 of record JBDTOH010000015.1, read on the forward strand.
CGTCCGTCACGGTGCGGCACATCGGGCCCGCGGTGTCCTGAGTCGACGAAATCGGAATGATGCCAGCACGACTCCACAGCCCGACTGTTGGCTTGATTCCCACCAGTCCGTTGATCGATGACGGACATACCACCGAGCCGTCCGTCTCGGTTCCGATCGCGACCGCGGCGAGATTGGCGGACCCCGCGGCCCCGGACCCCGAGCTCGAACCGCAGGGATTCCGATCGAGCATGTAGGGGTTCCGAGTCTGGCCTCCGCGGCCGCTCCAGCCGCTGGTGGAGTTCGTCGATCGGAAGTTTGCCCACTCGCTCAGATTTGCCTTCGCGATGACGATCGCTCCGGCGGCTCGCAATCGCTCGACGATAAACGCGTCCCGCGGCGCCGATGATCCCGCGAGGGCGAGCGACCCCGCCGTCGTCTGCATCCGGTCCCCGGTGTCGATGTTGTCCTTGATAATGACCGGGATGCCGTGGAGCGGTCCGCGTACCTGCCCGCTCTTCCGCTCCGCATCCGCGCGATCGGCGAGCTCGAGGGCCTGTGGGTTGACCTCAATGACTGAGTTCACCGACGGGCCGCTCTTATCTACGTCCTGAATCCGCTGGAGGTATTGCTCGACGATTCCTCGTGCCGTCCATCGCCCCGAGCGGATCCCATCCTGAAGCGCCGAGACCGTGATTTCTTCGAGCTCGAACGGGGGAACCGGAGCGGGCTGTGGCGCATTGGCGATGGCGCGCTTCGTCGCCACCGCCGGGGTCAGGCCCGCCGCGACGCTTGTCGCAACGGTGGACCGCAGGAAATCTCGTCGCTTCACCCCGTCCTCCTTGTTTGGAAGTTGGCAATTCCGCGCCGCTTAGCGTGCAAAGCTCTATTGCTTGGTTTCCGCCTGAGCGGGCTCGGCGGCTGGCCGGCTGATCGGGTCTGACCTCGATCGCGTCTGGCCGGGCGGATTCGCGACGCGGCGAGCGGGTGGCCGTGTGAAGATGAGCTCCCGTTCGGCGAAGGACGGGTCGATCGCGTCGCACAGCAACCGCACGTCGGTATCGCGCTGCGGGCGGCTCCAGCCGATGATCGCGACCCGGCGACGCTGGATGTTCGATCCCTGGGCGGGTAAGCTCGTGCCGAAGTGCCTGAGCCAGCCACTCCGCTTCGGCGGCAAGGACTCCATGGCTCCAACAGTCGCACCAGCGCGACCGTCATGCAACCCGGAACGGCCTAAGACGGTGCCGCGGTCGGGGCGGGGGAGGACGAGGGTAGCGGGGTGTTCCGGCGCGGGGTAAGCGCTCGCAGGAGCACAGCACCAAGCGCCTCGGTGGTGTACGGCTTGGGTAGGATCTCGGTAACCCATGTCTCGACCAGGATGTCCGAGCGGCCGAGCCCGGTTGTGATGATGACGGGAAGGTCGGGCCGCACCTCGTGGATCTGGCTCGCGAGATCCATCCCGGTGATCCCTGGCATGGTGAAGTCGGACATGACGACGTCGAACCCGGCTGGACCGTCCCGGAACGCCTGAAGCGCAAGCTCGGGCCGCTCGAAGGCGGACACTCGGTAGCCGAGGCGCTCGAGCATCCGGCGAGCGGCCCGCACGATGCCCGGCTCGTCGTCGATGAACAGCACGTGCTCGCCCCGGCCAAGGGCAAGCCGGTCAGAGGCAACCGGTTCGCGGGTCGTCACCGGCTCGTGCACCGGGAAATACAGCCGGAAGGCGGTCCCGCTGCCTAACTCGGTCTGCACCTCGATCGCGCCGTCGTGCGCGTGCATAATCCCGTGAACCACCGCGAGACCGAGCCCGCTTCCTTCACCGACGCCCTTGGTGGTGAAGAACGGCTCGAAGATCCGGTTCACCGTCGGTTGATCCATGCCGGTGCCGGTATCGCGCACCGTCAGCTTCACATAGCGCCCGGGGGGAAGCCGAAGCTTATTCTGCGACTGGGCCGCCGTGAACGAAACCACCTCCTGCGACAGCGCCAGGCGACCCGGTGACTTACCGATCGCAAACGCGGCGTTGGAGGCAAGGTTCATGATGATCTGGTGCACTTGACCCGCGTCCGCGAGAACCGATGGGCTGGGCGGTCCCGCGGTCCACTCGATTTCGATGGTGGCCGGCAAGGTGGCCCGGACCAGTGCAAGCGCTTCGGTGACGAGCTCCTCGAGCTGGATGGGGCGCCGGTCCACCTCCTGCTTCCGGCTGAATGTGAGAATCCGCTGAACGACGTCGCGAGCGCGCCGGGTCGCACGGAGAACCTCTTCCAAATGGTTATGGGCAGGGTGCCACTCCTGCATTCCGTCCTTTGCCATCTCCGCGTTACCGAGTATGCCCATCAGAACGTTGTTGAAGTCGTGGGCGATCCCGCCGGCTAGCGTCCCAACGGCTTCCATCTTCTGCGCCTGAATCAGTTGGGCCTCGAGCTGGTTTCGCTCCGTATCGGCTCTCCGACGCTCCAGCTCCGCAGCTGCCCGCGCAGTGAAAACACCGAAGATCGCATCGATCCGCTGGCTTCGCTCGATCGGCTCGCCGTCCATGACCACGACATGACCGATGGTTCTCCCATTGGAGGCGACGATCGGGCGGCCGATATACGACTCGACGCGGCGCGCCGCGAGCTCCGGATCGGCCGGGAACAGCTTCTGAACGCCGCTTCCATAGAACTGGGCGCCGACGTCCACTACCTGGGCGCACGGCGTTCCCTCGAGCACGTACTCGACGTTCGGAAGAATCTTGCCGTCAGCCGCGAAGGCAACGGTTCTGGCGCGGACGGCCGGCCAGCCGACGATCTCGCACACCATGACGTATTGGACGTCGAGCACCCGGCCCAGCAGCAACGCCAACGACTTGAAAAACTCATCGCCGACCAGTGACGACGTGCCTTCGACAATGGCTCGAAGGGTGGCTTCCGCGTCCTTCTGTTTGGTCACATCCACCATGACGCCGCGGAACGAGACCCGCCCGTCAGGATGATGGACGACGGCGACTTGGTCATGAATCCAGACGGTTCTGCCGTCCGCCGCGACCATCCGGTACTCGAAGACGTGGTCTCGGCGGGCGCCTGCCTCCCGATGCCAATAGGCGGCCGCGGCACGGATGTCATCGGGATGAACGTGACCGGGCCAAAACCCCTTGACCTTCCAATCCGCGACCGCGTAGCCGAGGATGGCCTCCGCCTTCGGGCTCACATACAGGAACTCGTAGCTGCTCCCGTCGAGGTCGTACACGATCCCGTCGATCGTCTCGATCAGGCTTCTCAGCTGCGCTTCAGTCCCCCGGAGCTCGGCCTCGATCCGGCTTCGACTTCGCAGGGCACGGGCGGAGCTGACGTCGCGGCGCAAGATGGTGGGGAGGCGGGCCAGATGGCTTGGCGGTATGGCGCCGCGAGCGCCGCGGTTCATCAGCTCGACCGCGTCGGTGTCGGAGAGATCAGTGACGAAGGTCATTGGAAGCGTGTCGCTGCGAGTCGCAACCAAGTCCAGGAGTGGACCGACCAGATCAATCCCTGGCATGCCTTCGACGACGACCGCAGCGGGCTCGGATCGACCGAGCTCCGCGATCGCGGCTGCGATCGACGTGACCAAGGTTACGCAGCCGTCCAGCCCTTCCCGATGGAGCAGCCCGGTGAGCTCGAACGCATGGTCCTTGTCTAGTTGCACCCGCAAGAGCCGGATCGGCTCTGTCGACTGCGCCACCGTTCCCTCCGCTTCCGGTCGCCGATCCAACCCGAATAATTGACTTGGCTGGCAAATGTGGAGCCACTCGATTCCAAAGGCGAGGCCATGCCGCAATGGCCCCCGAACACGAAGCGAAGCGGCCTACGCCGAAAGACCTTTTGGCCCCGCGCCGGCACCAAACGGTCCTGCGACTGAAATTGGTCGTGGATCGTAAACGCGCCCTACGCACCGCACGAGACGGACTCACGACCTTCCTCAGGCGCTGGCCACCACGGTGGTCGACCGCGACCAGAGGCAAGGTGCCTAACGGCGACGCCGCGGCCCCCGCGAACTGCTTGTCTGTCGACGGCCGGCTCAGAGACCGGACCCGGCGGCCGCGAGAGACGGATCCAGAAACCGGAGGACCGCTCGGTCGAAGCGATCGCGCGCTTCCATGTTGAGCAGGTGTCCAAAACTCCGATAATCGATTCGAGTCGCAGGCGGAATGGATCTCGCCAACGGGTCGACGATACGATGAATGCCCGGCACATCCAGTGAACCAATCAGGAGAAGGACCGGCGCTTCGATGGCGGTAAGGCGGCTGATCGCGGGCGGCTCGAGCGTTCTCGATCCGGCTGAACCCAGTTGGACGCGTTGTCCAAGGCGAGCTGGCGCAACCGAGTTCGAAGCCGCCGCTGCTTCATCGCGGGCCGCATGTAGGGATGGTCGAGCCATCCGAGGGCTGCGCCCACCGAATCGCGCGCCTCGACGGCCCGGCCGATTCGAACGAATACCGAGTCCGGCGTCGTCGACCACGCGAACCCGCTCAGCCCCGGCTCCGAAGGAACCAAGCGACGACCCGCTCGGGATGCTGGACCGCGAAATCGAGGGCAATCCGCCCGCCGCATTCCTCCACATAGACCGAGCCACCGGGCACAGCTACCGAGTCGGTCCGCGCAGGACATCGCGTTGTCACCGCTGCGATAGTCAACAGCAACACGAGCAGCGTAACTCCCCCTGTCTGCCTGGTAACTCTATCGGAGGTCGGCTAGCTTCGTGGCCTGCTCCCCGGAGCAGGTGCCACCGACGATATCGCCTGAGCCCGGCCGCGCAAGAGTGGGCACTCAAAGGAACTCCTCGTGAAGCACGCAATCTTCGCCGCGGCCGTCGCTCTCCTCGCTCCCCATGACACGCCTTCGACCCGCCCCGAGGACGGGCCGTTCCCGGCGCACCGGGTAGTGGGGAATGTGTACTACGTCGGCTCCAAGCAGTTGGCGTCCTTCCTGATCACCACCGATCAGGGGCATATCCTGATCAACAGCGGCTTCGATCAAACCGTTCCCTTGATTCAAGCCAGCATCGAGCACTTGGGGTTCCGATTCCAAGACGTCAAGATCCTGCTGACCAGTCACGCACATGGGGACCACGTCGGCGGACATGCGCTGGTCAAGAGGCTGACCGGAGCGCGCGTGATGGTGATGACCGGGGATGACGACGTGGTTCGTTCCGGGGGCAAGGGCGATGTCGAGCCGGGTCGTGAATGGGAAGGCAGCCCGGTGGACCAAGTGCTGCACGATCGGGACAAAGTGAGGTTGGGCAGCGTCGTCCTCGTCGCCCATCTCACGCCGGGCCACACGAAGGGGACGACGACCTGGACGCTGAAAGTGAAGGAGGGTGCTCAGCTCTATGATGTGGTGATCATCGGCGGCGGCGGACCTAACCCGGACTACCAGCTGGTCGGAAATCTGAAATACCCGACCATTAGCGAGGACTTCGCGCGGTCCTACCGCATCCTCAAAGCCCTTCCCTGCGACATCCCGCTCGGCCCGCACGGTAACTACTACGGCTTAGAGGCGAAATACGCCCGCCTCCAGGCCGATAGCTCGCGGAATCCGTTCGTGGATGCTGAGACGTACCGCCAAATGGTCATCTTCAAAGAGAAGGAATTTGAAGCCATGCTGGCTCGGCAACGGGGGCTCAAACCGGAGCCGGGAACCGGCTCGGCCTCTTATCAGATCTCCAGTCGTCTCGGTCCGGCCGGCTCTCCTCGGCAGGCTTCGATCTCGAACTTGTTGTCTCGGTAGTAGTGCAGGCCGCGAGCCCAAGCCGCCATGCTCGCCCCGCCGTAGAGGCCCGGGAAGAGCGGCCCCCACCGCTCGTACTGAGCGACATGGACGCGCTCATGATCGCGAGTGAGCTCGAGCGTCGCCTCGTCGGTCGCGAGCACGACATGTCCGAGCGTGATTGCGGCGATTTGAATCCCAGGAACCAGGCGAGGCAACATCCATCGAAGCACGCCTCCTGATGCTTCAAGCACGCCAGTGACCCCAGCCATGCGGCCTCCGGTGAGCCAGGCGAGTGCCGCAAACCCCAGCCCGAAAACCGTCACCGGCGACGCCCAGGCATAGCGGGCGGCGCGGCGCAGAAACCGGATCAAGAAGCTGGCGCGCTCTTCGACGCTTTGATGACGGCCCTGATGTCGGTCGCCCAGCCTTCTGGATCGCTCGGGGGAGCGAACGACCACGTCTCGCGCGATTGGCCGCTTCCCGCCGTGATTCTGACCCGATCGTGGTCGCGGTGGACCTCGTAGTACCGCCGGCTTTCAGGCGTGATTTCAATCCCGATCTTCTCGTTCTTGTGCAGGAAGACCGATTGGTTGGTCACGATGATCGATGCGAGCCGATCTTCCCAACCCGCCTCACGGCTTCCGGCGTCGTGGCTGAAGCGGAACATCAGGTTGTCGGCCCGCCGCACAACCTGCTCCGCGGCGAATCGCTGCTCCTGCTGCGCTGTGAGCTTGCTCGTCCCCGTCCGACAGCCGGCGGTGGCGAGAAGACCGACGATTAGGAGCGTCGCCGAGCCGACATGACCGAACAATCTTTGAACGCGGATCTCCATGAGCTGCCGACAACGTGAGGATTTCTATCGAGCGCGCGCGTCCGAGTCCGTCCGGGTCGCGGTGGGCTCCCCCCGAATAAACGCGATGTAGTCTGTAGGATTGGGGCTGCTGCCCTGGGCGCGGAGCAACTGCGCCACCTGGCCACGGTGGTAGGCCCCGTGAAGACACACATGCAGCAGGATGTCCTGGACCGTGTTCGTAAACTGGACGCCGGCGCTATTGGTATAGGTCACGGGCCGCCCCAGCTCCGTCGCCGTGAGCCGGTCGAGGTCCTGCTGAAGCGCCGCGCAATTCCCCGCCAAGAGCTCTCTGCACTCGGTCAGCGTGGGGCTTGGCCATACCGGCACCGACGCCGGCTCTCCTCGTATCCGAGCGAGCCAGACGCGCTCCGCGCCGAGCACATGGCCTGTGAGCTCGAGAGCGCGCGGGTCAGGGGCTGTCGCTGATTCGAGCGCTTCGACGACGAGCTGATCGGCCCAGACGAGATGCGCCATCAACCGGCCGATGGAATCCATGCTTCCCTCCCGAACAGCGGCTCCAGTATCCGGCAAAGTCAGACCCGCTCGAAGCCCGATTCGTCCTCGTGACTCACTCACCGATTCTGGTGGGGTCGCCGGGATGCCGCGATCAATGAGTTTACACGTTGGCGCCACCGCGCCCGGCGGATACCAGTCGAGTCCCGCGTCACGCGGGCCGTCTCAGCGACCCGCAACGGCCTCTCCGCCGTTTGCGATGACGGCCTACGTGTCAGGACCGAGCTCGGGGGGTCGTGCGGTCTCGACCCGGGCTCCGTAGCGGCACGCGTTCTGAAAGTCTGCGGTCGCGGTGGCGCAGAGGGCCTCTCGATCAGCGGGCGCGGCCTTGAGCACGTTAATCTGTTCTCCGACCGCCACATAACAGGCGACGGCTAGGGCCCGCTCGGCCACTTGGCGGCAAAACTCGAATCCATCCGCCGGCTTCGACGTGACGTCGACGTAATTTTTGACGACGCCAACGAAGCACCACGCTTTGTACTTCGGATTCCCCATGTTGCACAGCCGGATCGATTCCTCGGTGTTGCGGACCGTGAATCCGCTCACATACGTTCCGATCCCCTGGTAGCACCACGGCCGCGCCAGCGGCGGTGCGCCGTCGCACGCGGCGGCGATCTTTCCAAAGTCCGGGCCGGTCTGCTCGATGATCAGGCCGGCCTGCATGCCGTAACAGGATCGCAGGTAGCGATTGTCGAGCACCGAGCAAGGATAGAGCGGATCGGACGGATCGCGGACCTTGAAGCTGTCCGATCCCGCGGGCGCCATCTGACTCATGTCGTGACCGGCGTGCTCGTCCCCCTCGTGCCCGGCTGCGGCGACCGCACCAGGCGAAGCCGACTTCGCGCGATGTGGATGGTGCGACTGGCCCCGGCCCCCGACGATGAACTCCATAAAGGCGCCGCCATAGCACGACTCGGCGTCCCACCGGTCGCCGAGCCGGTCGCATCCCTTGAGTGCCCTGGGCAAATGCATGTTGTTGGTTTGAACCAAGCCGTGCCCCAGCCCATGGACACACTGAAAGCGGAGCCAGAGGCTCTCGTGGACCGACGGGATCTGGTTGCAAAGCCCGCCGACCGTGGCGCTGTCGATCCCGTTCTCCGCCAGGTAGGATTGAATCACGCCGTGGTAGCAGCCCGACTGATAGAGCTCGGTGCACTGGTCGTAGATCTTGCCGATGTCTTTCCCGGGAGACCACGCGTTGATGCCAACCACGTGCGTGTAGTCGTGACCCATCTTCGGCACGCCTTGATCGAGCTGGCCGAGCCGGCTCAGCGAGGTCATGGCGAGGTGCACTTCACCCCGCTCGACCAATGCGAGCAGAATCTCGTCGTAGCAGCTTTCGCGGCGCTTGCCCATCAGCAGGCGGCACCGATCCCGCGCAATCTCCGCGATCTTGACCGAGTCTCCAGGCGAGAGATCCTGTGGCAGCACACTCGACTGGGAGGCGCCGAGGAGGGGAAGGACGGTACCCGATAGGTACAGATAAACACCGCCCACAAGAATCAGGGCGATGAGGACTGATCCGATGATGCGCAAACGCCGTTTCATACGCGAGCCAAGTTAGGCGGGTGGAGCGTGACACCTGGGCCTGGGTGCCGCTGACGATCGAAGATACCCGCGATTCCCCGAGGGTGGAACGGGCAGGCGGCATCGGCCCTGCCGGGGCTGGGGACGGTCCAGGCCGGAGTCACTGGAGACCGAGGCCGCCGGTCGAAATCCAGCCGGGCAGCGGAACGGACGATTCACCGAGACTAGCGTCAGGCGGGCGCGAACGTCGCGGACGGCGGCAACTACGCCGAGGATGCGGCGATGCCGTGGCGACCATCGCCGGTAGGTCGGGATCGATCCACCGGTTGGGGCCTGATCTTGGAGGGTCGCGCTACCCGGGCGTTAGGCCGCCCGGGTAGAGTCACCGCGCGTCAGTCTTTCTTGGGGGGGCGGCCCGTCCGCTGCACCTGCTTGAGCCAGCCCGTCGCCGCGTCCAGCGCCTTCTTCTTCCCGCCATGCGTCGCATCACCGAAGAAGGCCGTGAACTTGGGCCGGGTTCCCTTCGGGGTCGGCCGATAGCCGTATCGGCAGAACCAGCCGAAAGTGCGGGTCGTCGGCTGATCGATCCGAGAGATGCCCGGGACCTTGCTCGCGGATTTCCGAGCGGCCGGCTTCCTGGCCGGTTTAGTTCGGGATGAGGAACGACGTGTGGCCATGTCTGTGTCCGGGTGTTAGGTGGTGGCGGTCGAACGGTGATGAGACGTGAGGGGGCATAAGATGCAGCCAAGACGCTCAATGCGGAAGGGGGTCGTTTTGACCGGGGATCTTGACAAACCTAACGGCACTGTTCGGCGGGGCCGTCGGAAGCCGATTCCTGCGGTGGATGGCCGTCTCACCACCCGTGACATCTCGAGCAGTCGGTGGAGGAGGTCGATGGATGTGGGCCGAGCGGCTCGCAGGGCGCGGCTCCCTTTGGGTTCGTCTCCCTCACCTACTCCAGCGCATTGGACGTCAATCCCCCGTTCATGTTAGGTGCGACGACGTGTTACGCCGCCTGCGCAAGGACCTGCGCCTGAAGCAGATAGGCGTCCAGAAATTGCCCAGCAGTCCGCCATCGATGTCGGGGCCCGCCGAGCAGGCCTTCGTCAATTGCCCGGCGGATCGCATGGCCTACTCGGGCCGGCGAATCGCCGTTGAGAAGTCCGGGCGACCGAACGCGGCTCGGGCTCGCTTGCCGATCTCGAAGCGCTGCTTCGCAGTGGTCAGGTCGAGATCGGCGTCGATCAGCCCGAGCCGGAGGGCGACCTCGTCGGCATAGCCGGGCAGAACCGTGGCGATCCCGGCGGGGATTCGCCCCGGGCTGATCTGATTGACCGCCCTTACCAGGTTCGACGTACAATTGTTGGTGATCGTATTGTAGAACTCCGGCTCGAGGCGGAGTCGGTCCGCCCGACGGAGCATAGCAACGAACAGCTTACGCGCTTTCTCGGGCGGCGCGCGCATCGGAAAGAGGTACAGATCCCTTGCCTCGAACATTGCCCGCTTGCCGATCAAATCCGATTCCTCCCCGACTACATAAATCAGCTCGAACTGCCGGAACAGCCCCTTGAGAACGCCGAACGACTCGCCGATCTCTCGCCGAGCCTCGATCGAGATCGCCAGGAATGTCGAGTCGCGGAACCCGAAGCTTACGAAGCTGTGCGCAGGTCCCCGCCATTTCTCGGAAAGCGGGACTAGGATGAACCAAACCGTCTCGAGCTGATCGAGATCGACTCTGTAGTCGGCATACCGGGGAATCGGGCTGCCGGCCTCCGTGTAGCCGAAGCGTCGGATGCCGTGAATTGTGACTTCGCGACCGACGATCTCGACTGCGGGCATCACCGCGTGGTCGGTCGCCCATGGCCGGCGGCTCGACGGAGATCCCCACGCGGTCAGCGCGCAAAGCGCGACAACGGGTATCGAGGCCGGGACGGCCCACGCCCACGCGCGCCACGAGGCCGACCTCAGCGATTCGCCCCAATCGGCTCGAAGCCCGCTTGGCGGAGCTCGGCATTCACACGCGAGAGGTCGGCGGTGCGGACCTGATTCCACTCGGCGAGGGTGCTTGCGAGCGCAGCCAGTCTTTCACGAATCGCGTCGGTTGCCTGCGTCGTGGGAGCCGCATCCACGTCCTGGAGGACATCGAACAAGGCGGCAAGGTCGCCATTCAAACGGGCCAATCCGCTCACTGAGCGCCCTCGAGCAGCGGGAACTCCAAACCCGCCGGCTCCGCCTTCGAGATCCGTGAGCTTCCGGCCGAGCGAGTCCAGCGCGCCGGTCAAGGCACCCCTCGCCCGCCCGCGCCGATCCTCGAGCTCGCGGCGCACCGCTCGGACCGCGGTGAGCGCATCGAAGTCCTCGCGGAGGGCTTGATACAGTCGCATCGACCGCCCGAATTGCTCCTGCAGCGCGGCAGGTCCCGCCTTGACCCGTGGATCCAGTCGGACCGTGAGCGGCGCCGTCCGGGTCGCACCGCCGGCCATGAGGCGGACGGTGTAGCTGCCCGGGAGAGCCAAGACGCCTAACGGAACCTGTGGGGTTGCCCCGTAGATCCCGGAGATCGGGTAGCTGAACTCGAGGACCGCGGGAGGCGGTGTCCGCATATCCCAGTAGAACCGATGCATCCCGGGCCCGGTGGAGAGCACCTGCGGCGGCTTGATCCAATAATCCGGGATGTTACGGCCCTCGATCGGTGGTCGAGGCGGATCGTCGCTCGAGTAGCGGCGGATCATGGCCCCGGAACGATCGAGGATTTCGAGCGTCATGGGGCTGCTCACTTGCTCCTTGAGGTAATAGCTGATCGACGCGCCTTCGGGGGGGTTCTTGCCGGCCGGCTCTTCCTGCGGGAGCGGCGTATCGGGCCATTGCGTCCAGCGCGCCCGGGTTGCGAGCTGGGGGCGAAAGAGCGTCACCGCTTCCCCCGCGGTTGCGGCCGTGACTTGGCGGAGGGGCGTGATGTCATCGAGGATCCAGAATCCGCGCCCGTGCGTCCCCACGACGAGATCGTCATCCTTCACCACCAAGTCCCGAATCGACGTCGCGGGCATATTGAGCCGGAGCGACTGCCAGTGCTCGCCGTCGTCGATCGAGTAGTACACGGCCGTCTCGCTCCCGGCGAACAACAGCCCGGCTCGCTTGGGGTCCGCCCGGACCGCGTTGACCGTCGCACCGTTAGGGAGGCCGTTCGTGATGGGAGCCCAAGTCTTGCCCCCGTCGCGGGTTCGATAGATGTGGGGCGTGAGATCACTCAGCCGAAGGGTGTTGACCGCGGCGTACGCGGTGAGGGAGTCGTGCGCCGAAGCGTCGATCACCGACACTTTGCTCCACGGGACCAGCTCCGCCGGTGTGACGTTCTTCCAGCTCCGTCCGGCGTTCATCGTCACGTGAATCAATCCATCGTCCGACCCCGCCCAAATGACACCCTTGGCTTTGGGCGACGGCGCGACCGCGTAGATCACCCCTGGGTGACGGGCCTTCGCCTGCTCCGTGGTGCCGTAGATTCCGATGGTTGGCGACACGACCGAGTCCCGCCGGGTGAGATCCGGGCTGATCGCGGCCCAGCTGTGCCCCCCGTTCGACGTCTTCCAAAGTGTGTTCGTCGCGAAGTACAGTGTCTTCGGATCCAGCGGCGAAAACACCACCGGCGCCGTCCGGAGCGCCCGGTAGTCCGCCGATCGGAAAACCTTCGGCGCGATGTTCTGGACCTGCGCCGTCCGCCGATCGTACCGCGTCAGCTTTCCGCCGTAGACAACATCCGGATCCAGCGGGTCGGCCGCGACATAGCCGTACTCCTCGACCGCAACCGGATGGAACTCCCGGAATGTGATCTGGCCATCATCCCCTCTGCTCGCGACACAGGCCGAGCCGCTCTCCTGCTGTCCGCCGCAGACCCGGTAGGGAAAGGCGTTGTCGGTGGTGACGTGATAGAACTGGGCGGTGGGCTGATTGTACCAGGAGCTGAACGTCTCGCCGCCGTTGACCGTGATGATCGCGCCCTGATCGGAAGCAATCAGGAAGATCTCGGGATTGTCGGGGTTGATCCAAATGCGGTGATAGTCGTCACCGCCCGGAGCACCCCGGATTGCCGTGAATGTCTTGGCGCCGTCGATCGATTTCCAGGTGACCACGTTCGCGGTGAACACGATATCTGGGTTGTTCGGATGAACCTTTACCTCCGCGAAATCGTCGGGCCGCCCGGCGATCCGCCTGTCCTCGGAAGCACGCCGCCAGCTCTCGCCGGCGTCGTCGCTTCGATACAGCCATCCACCGGTCCTGGTCGCGACCGTTGCGTAGAGCCGGTTCGGATCGCTCGGCGCAACCGTGACCCCCATCCGACCCAATCCGTCGGCGTCGAAGGTTGGAAGACCCTTTGTGAGCTGGTTCCAGGAGTTGCCGCCGTCGGTGGACTTGAAGAGCCCGCTGCCGGGCCCGCTGAACCCCCCGTTCTCCCACGGAGCCTGGCGCGCCTGCCATAACACGGCATACAGCACGTCGGGGTTCTTGGGATCGAGCACGACGTCCACGGCACCGGTGTTCTCGTCCTTGTATAGCACTTTCTGAAACGTCTCACCCCCGTCGGTCGACCGGAACACGCCCCGCTCGTCGTTCGGCCCGTAGGGATGGCCCAACACCGCGACGAACAGCCGGTTCGGATCCCGGGGATCGATCGCGATCTGTGGAATCTGTTGGCCATCGCGAAGCCCGAGGTGCCGCCATGTTCTGCCGGCATCGACGGACTTGTAGATGCCGTCACCGGTCGAAAGATCCGGTCGCTGAAGGCCTTCCCCGCTGCCGACGTAGATCACCTTCGGGTCGGACGGTGCCACGGAGATCGCCCCGATTGATCCGGTCGGCTGATCGTCGAAGACCGGGACCCATGTTCGTCCGAAGTCGGTCGTCTTCCACACTCCGCCATTGACGGCACCGATGTAGAAAACGTTGGGCTGGCCGGGTACTCCTGCCGCCGCCTTCGTACGGCCTCCGCGGAAGGGGCCGATCATTCGCCATCTCATCTCCTGGATAACCTTGGCATCCACCTGGGCGGCTAGGTGTCCGGTGGCTACCAGGAGCAGAG